>JANWZU010000003.1 GCA_025054795.1 Candidatus Caldarchaeum sp. | reverse complement strand
CTATGAGGTCGCACGCCATGGCGAGCTCGAACCCTCCGCCCAGACAATAACCTTCTACGACGGCTAGCACGGGTTTCTGCATGTTCTTGATAATCGTCGACAAAACCATGGACGTGCCCAACTCGTTGGCTATTCTTATTGCGTCCTCCGGCCTCCACTCTAGGAACGCTTTGATGTCAGCTCCGGCGCTGAAGTTTCCACCCGCCCCCCTGACCACAACGACTCTGACGGAGTTGTCTCTGGCGGCGTCTTCGAGAGCAGACTTTAGACCCATCCTGACGTCAAGCTCGAGAGCGTTGTACTTTGACGGGTTGTTGAGAACAATCGTCGCAACCCCGTTCTCCTTCGTGTAGAGTACTTTTTCCACGGCTCCATCCATGGTTGAAGCTATTTATTCTTCACGCTGAGGCCGGCCTGAACCCGGGCAGAAACCTTCTCCGAACGTATCCGCTCAAAAAGTCTATCGCCAGCACCGTGGCAAGCGTGAAGACCAAGACGGTTGTTAGGCTGCTGTAGCTGAGGGACTCGATGTAGCTTACCATCAGGAACCCCACTCCGCCGGCTCCGACAAATCCTAGAACAGCCGACGACCGGATGTTGTACTCGAACATGAACAAAAGCTGGCTGACGATGGTGTTCATAGACTCGGAGAAGACTGCGTGTCTTACGAGGACAAGCCTAGATACCCCCGTGACTTTGAGGGCGTCGATAACTTCTGCGTCAACGGCCTCGAACGCTTCGTAGAAAAGCTTCGAAAGATACCCGAAAGAATAGACTGCGACAGCCAGCGTTCCCGCTAAAGGCCCCAGCCCCACGGCTATGACAAAAACAACCGCCCAGAAAAGAACAGGCACTGTTCTAACGATTCCAAGAAGCCATCTGACTGTAGAAGTGACCCAAGGCGGGAAAATGTTCCGTAGAGCTAAAGCTGAGACGGGAAGAGAAAAAACAAACCCGATGACAGTTCCGACGAAAGCGATTTGAACGGTTTCGGCGAGAGCAGTCAAAGCGTCGCCGAATGCTGAAAGATCAGGTGGAAACATTTCGGATGAAAGGCCTCGAAGGTTCTCCACCCCCCTGCCTAGTCTCGTTAAATCAGTTAACCCGAGCTGTGAAGCCGATAAAAAGAAGGCAACAATAAGAAGGAATAAACTGATTCGGTTAGCGAAATTTCATCCTGTTTTTCCTCCGCTGAGAATGGCGGATAGACTTTTGACATCGACTTCTCGTGCTGGCATCTGTGCTTTTATTTTTCCTTCGTTGAGGACGGCGACTCGGTCAGCGAACTGGTTGACGAGGTAGGTGTCGTGCATCGTCATCATCAAGACGATGTTTTTCCGTCGGCAGATTTCGGTGGTTAGTTTCATGACTTCGACGGCGTTGATAACGTCGAGGTCGGAAACGAATTCGTCTGCGAGCAGTATGGAGGGAGCCTGCATCAAAGACCTCGCAACCGCAACCCTCTGCCTCTCTCCGCCGCTGAGCAGTCCAGCCTTCCTGTCAGCGTGTTCAGATAGCCCAAGCTCCTCCAACAACCCATACGCCCGTTCGACTTCATCGCCGAACCGGCCCAACAGGCCGTTGAAAAAACCCACACGGCCCAGCGAGCCTAGTAAAACATTCTCGAGGGCGGAGATGTTTTTGACGAGGCCGACGTTCTGGGGGATGTATCCTATTCCGTTTTTTCCTGCCTTGACTTGGACGACCCCTTCGTATGGGTAGAGGAGGCCGGCGACGATTTTGAGAAGCGTCGTTTTGCCCGAGCCAGAATACCCCATCAAGGCAAGGGATTCGCCTGCGTTGAGGTCGAGGTCTACTCCGTTTAGGATTTTGCGTTTGCCGTCGTATGAGAAAGATAGTCCACGGATGGTGAGCACAGGGGTCAAATGTTTAGCCCACTCTCTCCGTATATCTGAGATTCGTTAGCTCGAGGTATTTTCGTAATGCCCCAAGATGTTGTTCAGACGTGGCTGGCTCGAACCTGACGAAGAGAGCTGAAACAAACTGCCTCATCAGCTGTGGTTCCTGTTCGCCGAGTTTGAGTAGGGCTGAGATGAGTTTGGAGCGGATTGGTTCTTTCAAATCTTTGGCGAAAACTACTGCGTGGCTTGGAATGGGGCCTTGGACGCCGACCACACGAGTGTTGTTCATGACTTCGAAGTAGAGGGATGCGGGGATGTCGCCAGCAATTACTGCGGCCTCAACGTCGCCGTTTTTGAGAGCCGTCCAAGACTGTGCATATCCGCCGGTGAAAACTACTTGGAAGAAGGTGTTCGGGTCCGCCTCAGAGCCGGGCTTTATTGGAACGTAGCCTAGTTCAACAAGTTTCGCAAGAGGCGCAACGTAGCCCGAAGTCGATATGGGGCTGGGCATGGCGACCTTTTTACCCCTCAGGTCTTCAACCGATTTGATGGGTGAGTCAGGCATCACAACCCAGTAGGAGTAATACTGCGGTGCTTGAATTAGCTTTTCCCCTTCGCCGACCGTCCTTATTTCTGCGAGAACTATCTCTGCTTCCCCTAGTTTCCAAGCGAGGTAGGAGGGCC
Organism: Candidatus Caldarchaeum sp.; assembly: GCA_025054795.1. Lineage (GTDB taxonomy): Archaea > Thermoproteota > Nitrososphaeria_A > Caldarchaeales > Caldarchaeaceae > Caldarchaeum. The sequence continues at coordinate 5,507 of JANWZU010000003.1, read as the reverse complement.
ACGCACCCATCAACGCAGCCTGCGCGTGGCCTCTCCTCAAAGATTCGACGACGGCAGCGTAGGAGGTTGGCACGTAGATCTCTACGTCTACTTCAGGCATCTCTCTTTCTAGGAAGGCTTCGATGGGTTTAGCGCGCTGCAAGACCTCCGCAGCAGCGAGAGTTGGTTGGACAGCCAAAACGAGCTTCTGCTGCACTGGCTGCTGGAATACGAAGCCAAGGACCGCTGATGATGCTAGGCCGATTATTACGCCTACGATGATGAGGGCGGAGGTTTGGATTATTATCTTACTGCGCATGCTATAACGGCGTTATACCCAGATTTAAACTATACAGCGTGAATAACACGTTTCACAGGGTTTAACACCAAACATATAACGCCGTTAAAATCAACCCATCGCAGACTTGAAGGCTGAAGAAATCATCCCAACTTTAAGGGCGATGGTCGCCTTTGAGCTCAAAAGAACCCACGGCTTGAAGAATGCCGAAACAGCCCGGCTTCTCTCCATCACCCCGCAGGCAGTCACCCAGTACGTCAAAGGCGCCAGAGCGGTTGGAAAGCATCCTTTGGCGTCAAACGAGCGGGTGAAGCAGGTCGTCAAAGAGTACGCGGCGAAGATAGCCATCAGGAGAAGGCCTGTTCAGGAGACGGAGCTGCTTGACCTAGCTTACGAGGTGCTCATGCTCGCCGAGACACCACGGCAGAGGGCTGAGGATGTCGAGGAGCAGGCGAGGACGCAGGCCCTGAGAATACTGCGGAGCAGGCTTGCCGCTGAACAGGAAGCCGCTGAGCTGTTTCTGTCTGAAGCGATAAAGGCAAAGGATGAAGTTGTAAGGCTTCTGTTCAGGCAGGTTGCATCCGACAGCATCAGGCACGCCGACATAATGCAGGCGGTAATCTCAGTCGTCGAGAAAGGATTGGGCGAGGGCCCTCTGCCCGACCCCGAACGCCTCAAGCAGCTGCAGCAGCATGAGGAGAAAAGCCACATCCAAAACCTCGAAGACGTGAAGAAGATGGTTCACAACAACTTGGTGAAAATACTTCTAGACTCCGTGGAAGCCGACGAAGCGAAACACGACATGATAATCGAGAAGCTGATAAGCCTAAACACGGCTAGCGGCGCTTCAGCATCATAGCCGAGAAAAAGACCAGAGTCGCCGTCAACGCTATGGCCCCTCCAGAGCTTACCGCAAAGTAATAAGACAGATACAAACCAGCTACGGATGAGAATACACCGACGGTCAACGAAACCAGAAGCATCTGGCCGAGAGTCCGGGCGAAAAGCTGAGCCGTGGCGCCGGGGGCTACCAGCAGCGAGATGACAAGAACGATTCCAACGGTCTGCAGCGCCGCTATAATGGTCAGAGACATCATTATCATCAACGAGTAATGTATGAGGTTTGTAGGAAGTCCTACTACGTATGTGAAGAGCGGGTCGAAGGTGAATGCAATGATTTCTTTCATGAACAAGGAGATAAGCAGGATGACCACGAATCCGAGTGCTGCGGTGAGGAGGAGGTCCTGAGGCGAAACACCCAACACGTTGCCGAAAAGGATGTGAAAAACATCGACAGTTGGCCTGATGCGGCTTATGATGACCAAACCGAGTGCGAAAGCCCCTGTCAACACTATTCCTATGGCCGTGTCGTTCCTCACCCTAGACCTCGACTCCACAAGCGCAACCAACAAAGAGGCAACCACTCCCGCAACAGCACCTCCTAGGGTCAGCGGTAGGTTGAAAGCAGCCGAAAAAGCAAGACCGGGAAGAACCGAGTGGGAGATTGCGTCGCCGAGAAGCGACCAGCCTCTCAAAACTACGAAAACGCTCAGCGTCGAAGCCGTCAACCCAACAACGACAGCCGTAGCCAGAGCAGTCCTCATAAACTCATAAGTCAGAGGCTCGATGAGAAATTCGATCAACGCCAGCCAGCCACCCTCCTAACGTCGGAGAGATGCATCGCAACCCTCTCGCTTCCATAAGCCTGCACGAGGTTTTCTGTCTTCAAAGCCTCCTCAGGCCTTCCGAAAGCGATCAGCCTGTTCTTCAAAACCAAGACGTTGTCGAACAGCTCCAGAGTCGAGCTCAAGTCATGAGTTGTCATGACGATCGTCTTACCTTCCTTACGGAGGTCTGAGAGGATGTCGAGAAGCCTGTCCTCGGCCTCTGCGTCTATCCCTGTAAGGGGCTCGTCCATCAGGTAGAGGTCGGCTTCCTGAGCCATAGCCCTAGCCAGAAAAATCCTCTGCTGCTGCCCTCCCGAAAGCTCCGAAAGCCTTCTAGACTGCAGACTCTCTATACCAGCCCTCTCCAAAGACTGTGAAACAACTCTGTCTCCTTTCCTGACCGGCCGCAGAGGCCCTACAGCCTTTATCCGTCCAAGAGCAACAACATCCCATACTGTGAGGGGATACTCCCAGTAAACTTCCTCCCTCTGAGGCACGTAGGCGACCTTGCCACGCATTTTATCAATCGTGCTGCCCAGAACCTTGAAAGAGCCTGCGGCTGGTTTGACGAGGCCGATTAGTGTTTTCAGCAGCGTGCTTTTGCCCGAGCCGTTGGGGCCTATGACCGCCGTCATACTGCCTGAGGGGATCGTGAAAGAAACTTCGTCTAAGGCCTTCAGCCTTCCGTAAACCACGGTTAAGCCCTCGGCCTTCACAGCCTCCATCAACACCACCTCAAAAGCTCTCTGACGATGTTCTCGACGTTGTGCTTCATCATGGCGATGTAGCTGTCTGCGCCGCTGCCCAAGGGCCCTAGGCTGTCGGCGTACAGGGATGAGGCAATCCGTCCACCGGCCTCCCTCTGCAGGGTCTCCATCGTCCTTCTGCTGAGCGTCGTCTCCACGAAGTAGACGCAGACACCTGAGCTCCTAACCCTCTCTACAGCTGAGACAAGGTCGCTTGCCGTCGGCTCGATCTCGGTGGCTATGGAGTAGAAGTAAGCTCCCACCTTGAAGCCGTAGGCTCTTGCAAAGTACTGGAAAGCTTTTTCCTGTGTTACGAGGAATCTTCTGTCCGCCGGTATTTTTGAGGTCTCTCTCCTAATCCAGTCGTCGAGCTCGAGGAGCTGTCTGATGTAGGCTTCTGCGTTGGCCTTGTACTTTGCTCCGTTTTCAGGGTCCATCTCGGTCAGGACTTCTCTTATTCTATCGACATACTTGACGGCAAGCGAGACATCCATCCACATGTGAGGGTCTTCCCGGCCTGCGTAAGGCCCGTCGGGAACTTTCAAGACATAGTTCTCAAGCCCTTCCGTCAAACGAACCATCTTGCCTGACATCTGACCCGAAAGCAGCTTAACAGCCCATCCGTCCAAGTTGAACCCGTTGTAGAGAATGGCTGCTGCTCTCTGAGCCTTAGCCATGTCAGCTGGAGTCGGCTCGTAGCCATGGGGATTCTTGCCCGGCTCGACGAGATATTCTACCGTCCAGAGGTCTCCAGCCACATTCCTAGCAAGATCCCATATCACGGAGGTCGTGGCCAGTATGACTTTTTCAGGAGTACTTTCCTCTGTTTCACCCAGTAGGGGTGTTGCGACGCCTAGGACGAGGGTGAGAAGCGATAAAGCTACTAGCACTGCTGATGCGTTCTCGTACATGTCTGCTGCTGGTTTTTAGCCTCGGGTAAATTTAGCCTTATCTAAAACAGGAAACGCTAAGCACTTATAAATGTTTAGAGAAGCCCTTATAAGGTTCAACGAGAAAGGTCTAGCGAAGACAGACTTGAGCACAATAACCAAGTACGTCATAGAGGGTCGGATAGAGGTCGACGGGCCTGTTGACAAGAACGACGTGGTTGGAGCGGTTTTCGGCCAGACGGAGGGTATTTTCAGCTCCGACCTCGACTTGAGGGAGCTTCAGAAGACGGGTAGGATCGGAAGGATTGAGATAAACGTCAACACGCAGGCAAACAAGGCTTTCGGCAGGATAACCGTCCCCACAAGCCTCGATAGATACACCACAGCCCTCATAGCCGCCATGATAGAGTCGATAGACAGGGTAGGCCCCTACCAAGCCAGAGTTGTGATAGACAAGATTGAGGACACAAGGCTCGAGAAACGAAAGAGGATAGTTGAGAGAGCCAAGGAGATCCTGGCGAGTTGGGAGAAGCAGAAGCTCCCCGACGACGACCTAATCCTAAGAGACTTGGAAGAAGCCATAGTCAAGACTAAGGTTGTTGAGTTCGGGCCTGAGAAGCTTCCTGCAGGGCCCGAGGTAGATTCGAGCGACGAGATAATAGTTGTCGAGGGACGGGCTGACGTCATCAACCTTCTCAGGTTCGGCTACAAGAACACGATAGCCGTTGAGGGTGTTAAGATACCGAAAACGGTTGCCAGCCTAACCCGGAAGAAGAAGAAGGTCATCGCATTCCTAGACGGCGACAGAGGTGGAGACCTCATTCTGCAAGAGCTTCTGAACAACTGCAAGGTTGACGCCGTGGCCAGAGCACCCTACGGAAAGGAGGTTGAGCAGCTTACAGCACGGGAGATCCACGAGGCTCTCGAGCACGCCGTCCATCCCGAGGAGGCTTTGAAGGCCAAAGAATACGCCGTCGCAGAAAAGAAAACAGCTGTCCCGCCAGACCTGAAGAGCGTAGTGAAGGAGGTTGACGGAACCCTCTCAGCCGTGCTGCTAAACTCGGAGCTTCAGGAAATCTCACGAATGCCTGTAAGCGACTTGGTCAACAGGCTCGGGGATGAGAAGAACGCAAAGTACGTGGTCTTCGACGGGGTTATCACCCAGCGGCTTGTCGACACAGCTGCCTCGCTGGGAGGAGAGGTATACTTGATAGGCGCAAGAGTCGGCGAGATCCAGAGCAAGCCCGCAAGCGTCCACATCTACACAACTCATGAACTAGCGTCCTTCTCTTAGCAGCGAAGGCTCCACCGAGTATCTGAGGATGCATGCAACGCCTCCTAGGCTCATAAGCTTGTCCGAGGCCTCGCTTCCAGAGGAGACGACTCTGACATCAACTCTGTATGAATCAGCCTTCTCCAGCATCTGCTCAACCCGCTCGTCAGCCATACTACTCCACAGGAAGTCCTCTGCGAAAAGAATCTTCTCCACAGCCTTCATGCCGAAAGCTGTGTACGATTCATCAACCCCTAGAGCAACCTTGGAGGGGTCTTTAGCCAGGTTCTCCAACAGCTCTTCAACCTCTTCGGCGTCGGCTATGGCCTTCACTGATTCACGCAGTTCGTGGAGGGTTTTGTTCCTCAGAATCTCCGACACCCCGCCAAACCCTGTGGTGGAAACGTACCCTGTTTTCCTTATCCTAGCTGAGGTTTCTCTGTTTGTTCTCTTGACGTGGTTGACGAATTCGTCTACAGCCACTGAAGGGCCGAAGACGTAGAGCTCTTCGGCTTTTTTCGTCTTCTCAACTGCTTCGTCGTAGGCTTTCTGGATGGTTTTCGCTCTCTCTTCAGGGTCCATCTTCCTGCTTGACACGGTTTTCTGTAGAACAAGCTTAAAGCCCGTGGGCGATGCGTCGTAGACTGTTAGGCC
>JANWZU010000204.1 GCA_025054795.1 Candidatus Caldarchaeum sp. | reverse complement strand
GTTTTCCCTGATAATCCTGTCGGTCCGGTCCACGTCCTCCCTGCTCAGCCTCTTCCTAAACTTTATCAAGCTTACGAAATGCATGAATGCCCTACGTTCAGCCGGTAAATATGTGTTTCCTAGAAAACCTTGAAATCCCTCAGCAGGCCAACCATAACTATGCCTTACATTCCGCAGAAGGAAAGAGCAGAGCTCGACGATGAGATCGACATGCTTGTCCAAAAGCTTTCAAAAACCCCCGCCGAGAAGATGGACGGAAAGCTCAACTACGTGATAACACGGCTTCTCGTCAAACTCTACCCTCCCAGCTACTTCAACTACAACAGAGCACTTGGAGTCTTGTCGGCAGTAGCGCATGAGTTTTACAGAAGACGTGTAGCGCCGTACGAGGACGTCAAAATCAGGGAGAACGGCGACGTCTACTAACCTTTAAATCCGCATCTTACGAGGCTGAGACGATGACGCAGAGCCAGCAGCTTACGGGAGAGAAGCTTTTGAGAGTGTTCAGGAAAATGGTTGAGCTGCGGTTTTTTGAGGAGAGGGTTGAGAGGCTCTACAGGGAGGGTAAGATTACGGGGCCCACCCATCTTTACATAGGGCAGGAGGCCGTCGCTGTGGGGGTTGTCGAGGCTCTAGACGAAAACGATTTGATAATCTCAACCTACAGAGGCCATGGCCACGGGCTGGCTAGAGGCGTTCCGATGGAGGCTGTTCTGGGAGAAATCCTCGGCAGAGCTGTGGGGACGTGCAAGGGCCTAGGCGGCTCGATGCATGCACCGATATGCGTTGAGAAAAAGATACCGCTCGCAACGGCCATAGTAGGGAGCGGGCTTCCGATAGCTGCTGGAGCGGCACTGGGGTTCAAGCTCCGTGGTGAGAGAAACCTTGCGGCTGTCTTCTTCGGAGACGGAGCCGTCAACACCGGAGCTTTCCACGAAGCCCTCAACCTAGCTTCCGTTTGGCGTCTGCCCGTGCTCTTTATCTGCGAAAACAACCTATACGCCATGACCACATCTCTGACTAAGACTTTCGCAGGCGAGAGCATCGCCGCCCGGGCCTCATGCTACGGAATAAGGGCCCTACATGTCAACGGAAACGACGTCGTCGAGGTCTACGAAGCAACATCATTAGCCTCAAGATACATAAAAGAAGGCCATGGCCCCTTCTTCCTAGAATGCCGAACCTACCGGCAGAAAGGACACGGCGGGTATGACTTGGGAACTTGGTACAGGCCCAAAGAAGAGATTGAAGAATGGCTGGCGAAAGACCCAGTCGAGGTGCTTTACAGAAGACTTTTGAGCGAAGGGCTTATCAGTGAACAGGACAGGAAAAGAATCGAAGCCGAGGTTTTGAAAACCCTCGAAGAAGTTGTTGACAATGTTCTGGCATCTCCTTTAGCCGACTTTAGCATCTTACTAGACCTTGTTTACGCCTCGAAGGTGTAGAGATGTGAGTCTGAGGGAGATAACCTACGTGGAAGCCCTTAACGAGGCGTTGAGGGAAGAGATGAGGAGAGACAGCTCAGTAGTCGTTTTCGGCGAGGAAGTTGCGCTGGCGGGCGGAGTGTACAAAGTGACGAAAGACTTGCTTAAAGAATTCGGGCCAAGCAGGGTGATGGACACCCCAATTTCGGAGATAGCTATAGTTGGAGCGGCGATAGGAGCAGCCCTTAACGGGTTGAGGCCTGTGGCCGAGCTGATGTTCTTCGACTTTGCGGGAATCGCCTTCGACCAGATCGTCACCCACGCCTCCAAGATGCGGTTCACGAGCGGAGGGCAGGTTAAGCTGCCGCTGGTCATTCGGACACAGTACAGCCTAGGCAGGTCCTACGGAAGCCAGCACACACAGTTTCTGGCCGCAAGCTTCATGCAGGCCCCCGGCCTCAAAATAGTCCTCCCGTCCACACCATACGACGCAAAAGGCTTGCTCAAGTCTGCGATAAGAGACGACGACCCCGTGCTCTTCATAGAGTCGGGAGCCCTCTACGTAAACAAAAACTACTACGGATACAAAGGCCATGTGCCGGAGGAGGAGTATCTAGTCCCCATCGGTAAAGCAGACGTCAAGGTCGAAGGAGAGGATGCGACGGTCGTCGCACTCTCAAGAACTGTTTCTGAGGCGGTTGCGGCCGCCAAGCAGTTGAACGAGTTGGGGTTGAAGCCGGAGGTGGTTGACTTGAGGACGATACAGCCGATGGACTACGAAACAGTAGTCAGGTCTGTGAAGAAGACAAACCGGCTGGTGGTCGTGGAGGACAGCGTGAAAACCTGCGGAGTTTCAGCCGAAGTAGCTGCCTACGTCTGTGAATATGCTTTCGACGCCCTCGAATCGCCTGTCATTCGGCTTAACTCGCCTCCCATGCCGGCGCCTCAGTCGCAGCCTCTTGAGAGACAGTACATGGTTTCAGCTGAGAAGATCGTGGAGGCTGTCAAAAGCCTCTGTCTCTAAGCTTTCTCTATCTCCGCTAGGGTTTCGCCTACGCTTACCTCCTCCCCGACACCGTGAACTATTCTGACTATCCTGCCATCCACTTCAGAAGGTATTTCGACAGCCGCCTTCTCCGTCTCCACAACAACCACCACCTCACCTTTCCGGACGGAATCGCCCTCCTTCTTGAGCCATTCAGCGACTTTACCCGACTC
>JANWZU010000196.1 GCA_025054795.1 Candidatus Caldarchaeum sp. | reverse complement strand
AACTAGGGCCAAATCGCTGTGCGCATCTTTGTCTCTGGATGGGCTGAAATTAACCATGAATGAGATGGAAGGGTTGAATTTGAAAAACGGCCCGCCGTTGATAGCCATGAACCGGTAGCTTCGCAGCCTGAAGGACAGAAGTTCAGCGTCGCCTGACGGCGTGTTGCGGAGTGTTCTTGACCACTCAATCTCCGAATCTTCATCAAAAACAGACACATAAAACTCAGCCGCCTCCTTGGCCTGCTTATCAAACCAAAGATGCGGAACAATTTTCTGATTAAACCTCCACTTACTCAATATGCCCAAACCTGTCCATGCAGTTAATAAACGTGTTTATTCCCATGTCTGGGGAAACATCATCATGTTACACGCCGTCGGGTGTAGGTTTGTCGCATTCCTGCTAAAGCCTAAAAACGCGTCAGTCCAAGCCCGGGATTATCGCTTTCCCCACAGCTTCTAGAGGAGCCATGGAAAGACACTCAGCCAGAGACAAGCATAAAACGATGCGGAGACAGCGAAGCCCTGTCAAATCATCCGCAATAGAGGCTGCAGAAACCATCGGCGGTAGGCATGAGGCCTAATCATGAAGGGGTTCACGGGTTCGAATCCCACTCCCCACAGTTGAAGAGAAGATGCTGTTTATTCAGTCATGTCGATTGGGCGGTGAATCTAAAGCGTGTTTCAGTGGAACTGGCTTTAGGCTTCTCTTCGCTGCGAGGCGGAAGACGGATTCCTAATGGGGTGAAGGATTTTTGAGGCGATGAGGTGCTTTCGTTGTTGAAGGCGGTAAGGTTGGATGTTTAGCTGAGGAGGTAGAGGGGCTATTCATGGATGTTATAAAGGTTATTTTGAAGACATCGTCTACGTCTAACATGGCTAAGAGCGTAGTCATAGTAATAGGAGCCATCATAATTTCGCTGGTTTTGTCATCATTGTACACCACACTCAATCCTACGTATGTAACTAGGACCGAGTACCTAACGCTGACCGAGTACAGGACGCAAACCGAGTATCGGACGTTAACCGAGACCACTACTATAACACGTAAACCTCCCCCACCTAGTCGGACGGTAATTTTTCGGCTTGACGACGTTGCTCCACGTTTCCTACCGACCGTAGCTAGGGAAATCGTCGAAACGTTCTTGAGAAAAGGTGTTCCGCTGACGGTCGCAATAGTTCCGAACAACCGGGGGATAACAATCTTGGACGACGTGGAGCTGTCTCTGTTCCTCAGAACAGTGGCTAAGAATTCTGGTTTAATCGAAATAGCGATGCATGGCTGGAACCACACAGAATACCCTACGGGCGGCGAATTCAAAGGCAGACCCTTCGAAGACCAATTGTATTATATACTGGAGGGAAAGCGGCTGTTAGACCATGTATTCTCCAATGCGACCGGCCCGGTAGTCACATTCACTGTCACGTACAACCTTTATGATGAGAACACGGTGAAGGCTGCGAAGCAAGCGGGCTTCAAGATCTTCAGCTCCAAGCTGAAGCAGCATTGGTGGGACAACGGAGTCACACCTCCGACACGCCACAACAATTTCCATGAAGGTTTGTTGTTCCTAGACTGGAACTTCTACTTAATCAAGGACGAGACGACGTTCGAGCTTCATGCTGCGAACGAGGTTTTGGAGACATGTCGTTTGAGAACTGCTCTTTACGGCGTCTGTGTAATCATGTTCCATGTTCAGGAACTATCTATGAATTGGCAGGACCGTGTGGACTTGGATAAGCTTAGGAAATTTGAAGCCATACTTGACAGTCTGCTGGGGGCGGGCGAGTTTGAGTTTATGACGATGAGTTCATACTACCTGCGCCGGTCAGCAGCAGCCAATCCGTGAAAAGCGAAATCGGGATAGGTTTAACATCGGGTTTAGAATGTTTCCTCTTTAGCACGCCGCCGATAAGCATGTTCTGTAAAAACGGCTGGAAGAACGATGTGTGGCAGAGGTAGCCACGGCATAACCTGTGTAAAGCCATCAGCGACAGGCTTGACACCCGGCCCTAGCGGTTGGAGAGTAGTTTGTCCAGCTCGACGTGTGGTTCCGCATAACAAGGCAGTCGAGGCCAGAGGCTGGTTTCCTCGGCCAGTCGGTTGTGTTCTCTGTGTTTTGACTACTTATTGGGCCGGCTGTGCTGTTTGACTAGTTTTTTGCATAGTTTGTTTAGCCACCGTGATGGCTTCTTCGGCTTCACGTGAGAACTTGCTCCGCCATGGGCTTAAGGTCCCAGAACCATTCGTCTCTGCCGATGAACCTTCTTCTCCCACCTTTGCGCATGATGTTGGCCTTCATCTCGACGAGGGCCTTCTGTAAGAATTCATCGTCGTCATATATGATTACTGCGTCATCGGTCAAGTCCAGCAGAACCGTCGGCCGTTTCCCGACCTCTCTCCTTGTTAACGGTAGGAAGCTGAGGTTCGCATAAACTTTGTTGTCGAAGAGCCATCTGACCTCCGCTCGTACGTCCTGCCCCAGAACATGGTCGAAGAGTTTATCAACCCTCTGTCCGAGGCTGCCTGCGAAATCGTCTGAGACCACTAGGATGTCCACGTCGCTCTGAGGCTCGGCGGTTCCCCTGGCCACGGAGCCGAAAATAGCCATCGACACGTCTTTAAGGCCTCGGATGATGTGTTTGGCTGTCAGCAGAATCAGGTTGAGGTATCGTTCTTGACGTATCCTTTCTCTATTTTTCTAACGACTCCAGCCTCCATCAGACTAGTTAAGGTTTTTCGTAGAGTTGATTCGGAGAGGTTCGTGGAAGGAGACTTTTCGAGACAAAAGACATAGGAGCTGAAGTGCTGGAGGAGCTGCGAGCCATCAGGAGACTGTTATCTAAGCCATGAGCGTGTGAGACGGCTTGGCTGTTGTACGCTAGCTGCCCTGCTTAAGTGTCTGTATGATGTGTTTGGCTGCGATGTAGCCGAATGTTGTCGCTGG
>JANWZU010000115.1 GCA_025054795.1 Candidatus Caldarchaeum sp. | reverse complement strand
CCTTGCTATTTTCTCTAGGTCAGAGTCGTTAGTGAAATTGAAGAGAAAAATGTTGTCCGCCTGCCTGTACACGAGCTCCGGCACCGTGTCCGGTTGGTTGGTGACTATTATGGGGAAAAGCCCGACGTGCCTCATCCGGGTGACTATGTCCTCCCAGTAGGTTTCACGGAGGTAAAGATGAGCCTCTTCAGCAAGCAAGAAAATCGGGTCAAGCTTGTTAACGCTCAGAAGGGATGAGAGATGGCTGAGGAGGTATTCCACAACAAGCCGCCTCACGCTGGGCAGAAGCTTCGACAAATCCACTACAGCCACGTTGCCCTCCGGCTTGCAGGACATGGCTTCCTCGAGGTCTAGATGGTTCTCCTCATCGAAGAACCCCGACGACTTGATGCTCTGGAGCCTCGAGAGAAGGGCGTCCCGTACAGCCTCGTTAATGTCCTCCCTCTCAACCAACTCCATCAACCCTTCCAAACTTACCTCACCACGTTTTTCAGCCCTCTTCCACACTCTAGCAACCTCGCGAAGGCTTGTCGAAGGCGTTCCGTACACATGCTCCAGAATGTCTAGGAAAGTTTTCAAACCCATACGCCGCAGGCTGGCTTTAAAGCTGCCCCCAGGCTCCAGCACGCAGACCGAGTCAGCTATCCTGCTTCGCCCTCCTTCCGTTGTCTTGTCCAAGTTTACGTATTCGCCGTTGACGTCGAGGACCAAAACTGTGGCGCCGTTTGAAGCCAGCGACTCGACCAGAATTTTGGCCAGATGTGATTTTCCGCTCTCCTTCTTTCCTGTTATGATTGTTAGGCAGCCGTCCAAGCCTGCCAACGGAAGCGTGAAAGGTTCGTCGCCGACGTTGCCGACTTCAAACATCAGCCCACCATCCCGTCTGCATGTTATTCTTTTTAAAAAGTCGTTCGAAGCCTTTTCGATGGTAGCTGTGTAGCGGCTTGGAACCCATGATGAGTTGTGTCGGACGACTTCATCTTCAAGAATAACCCGGAGCTTGGTTAAAACAAGGCGAGTCTCCTTGAGCATCATCGAGACGGAGTCCGTGTTGTAAACATCCAGAAGACGCCTTCCATCAACCTCCTGAAGAACCATATCACGTAGAAGGTCTTCGACGGTCCCCGGCAGCTCCGGATACGAAACATCAATAACTTGGACGAGTATGCTTTTACCGTCCTGCGATACTCTCAGGTAGTCGCCTATTTCGAAGACCAGTTCAGAAGGTACGCAGATTAGCTCCAACAGGTCTCCTTTCTTCTGCAGGATCCTCAAGCCTTGTTCACCCGTTGAGAGGAGTGAAAAGCATTCTCCTTACGTCGTTCTGGATTGGCTTCAGCTTTGTCAAGCATTCTAGACGTGTCCTTATGCTAAGGACATCGAGCTTGTTCAGCTTCGCTAGCTGATGAGCTAAAATGAGTGTTTCAGGGTAGCCGTTGACGATTTTATCGCTCGACAAAAGTAGGCTGAGGGGTTGTTCGTCGCCTGTCCTTGAAGCCACATCCACTCTAAAGGACGTCTGAGAAAAGGATAATCTGGCTACGTAGATGTTTGCGCTCCTGACGACCATGGTTCCGTCTCTTATCATGGAGAGCTTGATGACGTAGGGAGGAGGTGCGTGGCCGGCCAAGGTCGTTATGTTTCTTCCGAGCAGCATCAGCGTCGTAGACTTCGAGAAGGCCACAGCACCGATGCCTGTGTTGACTGCGTTCTCCACTATTTTCTCGACGACCGTTGAAGGGCTGTCCAGCGGGCCAGCTGTCAAAGCACCGTCAACCAGCAGCAGCCCCCCTTTTGCGACTGTTCCGGCGTAAAGCTGAAGCAGTTTCTCGAAAAGGTTGCTCACGATTTTAGGCGCTGCCGATACTTCGAGGAACTTGCTTCTCCGATGAACTCCCAGCGAGGTCATTAGGTTTTCAACTATCTCTGAGGCTGTGTAGGCTGAAATGATGTAGATGAACGGCCCTACAACGGCTGCTGAAACCCTGTCGCCTTCCCTGAAAACGATGCTTCCCCTAACCGCCCATACGCTTCCACGGACTGTTTCTCCAACCTTGACCGTGGACATGTCGCAGGCGACGACCGGAACTCTGTGCTCCGCCGGCTTGAGCTTGATGGTTTCCAACGAATCGGCTACCAAGCTGTTGACCGGAAAGTCTATTGAATCTTCGTCTTCCACGGTGTATGCTGGGAGGAGTTCTGAAGCTTGAAGGCCGTTCACCGTCTTTTCAGCGATCGAGGAAAACGTTTTTAGAAGGGATGTTAGTTCTGAAGATGGTGGGAATTGATGATGAGTTGGGTTGGTCATTTTGGTCATCAATTCTGTTTAAGAATATGTTTTGGGATGAATTTAAATGTTGCGCAAAATGCTCAACATGGTGAAAACAGTTGGAAACAATCAAAGTAAGAATAACAACACCCACAGCCACAGTCGAAGTGGAGGCCCCAGCCGACAAAATAGAAGAAGCCGTAAAAAACGTCCTAAACGCCCTAAAGACAGCTGAACCCCAGTCGACAACAAAGCCAACACCCCCTAGGAAACTTATCACATGCCGCAAAGCAGTCGAAGAACTCGTCAACTCCGGCTGGCTGAAAACCGGCCGGAGCCTTTCCGAGGTTGTGGCGGAGCTTGAGAGGAGAGGTTTCTTGTACGACACAACGGCTGTCGCCCATGTCCTGCTCGACTTGGTTAGGCTCGGGCTTCTGGAAAGAGTAGGAGAACCACGTAGATACGTTTACGTCCAGCCCGCGAAACGCCCAGAGCCTAGCTCTCAGATAGCCGACGACTCGACTAGATAGTTCAACCCCTGAGGAGTTATGACATATCCTCCCCGCCCGACTCTTCTAAGGTAGGCTCGCTGCACAAGCTCCGTCAACCGGCCTGAAACAGTTTTCTCAGGCTTTCCGACTGCCTCGGCTAGTTCCGAGGCCGAGCATTCAGAGCTTTCAGAGAAGCCGAGAAGGTTGTTCAAGTATCGTGAAGCAGCGTAAAGCAGTATGGCGTTGGAGGTAGGTATTGAAGAGAGAGGTTTTTTCACGAAGACCCCCTCGGACGGCGTGTATGCCAGCATTTCGCTGAGCTTCTCCAGCAGCGCCTCAACTCCGGGGAAGGCGTTGAGCTTTGAGGCTAGGCTGTAGGCCGGTATCGACCTCTCCAGAAAATTCACAACCTTCGAGTAAACCTCGCCGGGGTCGCCTTCAAACTCGGCCTTGAGGTCCCCGTATACGATTGAAACTTTAAGCGAAGACATCTCACATCACTCGATCAGTTTAATTGCTGTGAACGGCTTAAACCTGTAGCGGCCGTTTTCGTCTCTGTCGACGAAGCCTGATTTCCAAAGCTCGCTAAGCCTCGCTCTGGCAACGTTCTCGTCTATGTGCAGTATGCTGGAGATCTCCTTCGGCGATAGAAAGTCGTTTTCCAGAAGTCCGAGCCTTTTACCCACGTACCCGCCCGCCAAGCATAGAATTATCCTTCTCTTGTTATCTCCCTGAGTCAAAACATTTATCTCCCTCTCCCTTATCACAACCTTGCCGTTAAGCTTAGCCGCTATCTCTGAGACGTCAACTTCGCCCGTCAGCTTCGACACTAGCTCTATGGGTCCGAGTGTCTCGGAGAAGTATTTGTTCACAGCAATCCACACCTCCTCTCTATCTCCCACAAACTCAACCTCTCTGTCTCCATGCTTTATCCTGACGGTGAGGACGGGTTTCGCAGTCAAGCCATTTAGTCGTGTTTTTTCCTAAAGTTAAGTTTATATGGGGTTCGGCGGCTCGATTTACCATGGCTAGAGACCAGACAGTCGGCGTCCTCCTTCTGCTCGGAAGCTTAGCCGGGATCGCTGTTTATGGATGGCTTGTTTTTCTCCCACCTATACCCGGACTGGACATCACCGTCTTAAAGCTTACAGGGTTCGTTGCCATAGCAGGGGTTTTAGGCATAGTTGGATGGATAGGCTACACTCTAACAACCACTCCTCCGCCCAAACCTCTTGAGGAGATTGAGAAAGAGCTCAACGAGGAGCTGAAGAAAGAATAGTCTATTCCCTACGCTACCCGTTATACGTTAAAAAGTGTTTTGAGAGGCGGATTTGGACGTTCACGCTTGTTCTGGCAGAGCTTCCTCAGCAGCTTCATAGGCTCGTCCTCGAGGCTTATCGGCTTCATTTCGAGCACACCTGTGTTGACTGCGTTCTCAAAAATAGACAGACCCGGCCTAGTTCTTATGACAGTAATAGTCCATCCCTTGGTTGCTAGCCCACCACACGCTATGTCGGCGAGCTCTGCGGCGTAGTCCTTGCAGAACCTGCACGCAGGCCTCTCATACTTGTGAAGCTGCTTCAGAGGCTTTATAACCTCCTGACCGTTCTTCAAGGTAATTATTACTTTGCCTTTTATGTTGAGCTTATCGACTTCAAGCGGGTTTACGTTCACCTCTTCGAAGTATTTCATAAGACCTTGGTAGGTGAAGACCTCGGAGCAGAACAGCCCTATGCTGAAAACCACGTGTTTCTCATACCACTTGGCGACCTCGATGTCGGGAGTTGAATGCTGGAGGTACCGCAGCCCGTCTATTTGACACGGAACTCCGACTACAGCCAGCTTCTCGACGCCTCTTTCATAGGCCTCCCTAAGAGCTAACAGGTTGGGAGCGTACGTGTACCTAGAGCCAGCACATTCGAGAACCTCCTCGGCGCTGAAAACCAGCTTGGCGACGGGGTAAAGAGGTTTTTCAGGAGTTGTTGTTGAAACAACGGCTGCGTCGATCAGCTTTTTCTCAAGACAGTGAACCAGCAGGGCTGAGACGGTTCCGCCGTCCTGCGACTTCTTAAGTATGTCCTCTCGGGTGCTTCTAGTCAGGTAAACTGCTCCGTACCGCCCGAAACCGTTGTCATAGGCTGCGAAGCTGTCCAGCGACTTCATCTCCACGTCGACGTCTGAAAGATGGAGCTCAGGGCAAGACTCAACACAGAGGTCGCAGTCTATGCATAGGTTCAGCCTTGTGTTTATCGGCCTGTCTTCGACGTAGTCGAAGACGTTGGTGGGGCAGATTGCCACACAAGCGGCGCAGCCACTGCATCTTCCGGTACCTACAACCTCATCCACTATAACTTGGTCTCCTCTCTTCCTAACCCATTCCAAAGCATGATGCCAGCCGTAGTAGTAGGAGACAGCCTTCTGGTCCTCGGCATTCCTCATGCTGAGAAGGTACTGCCTCTCGATTCTCTCCAACTTCTTCAGTATTTCCTGAGTGCTTCTCAACGTGTGTAAGGTTCTCCAAGCGACGACGTATATATCTTTTTCAGATCAACCTATGTATTTTATCTCATCGGTATCAAAGTCTTTGACGAGAATAGGCTTAGACGGCCCTGAGGTTAGTGGAATGTTGCGGAGCTCGGGAAAAACATCGTACACGGATGCCGTCGCCAACCTTGTTGCTGGGTGGTCGAACGGGAAGACGGAGGAGACAGCTTCCCTCACGAGCTCACGTGTCTGTTTCTCGTCAAAGCCCAAGGTGTGGAGATATTCATGGAGAAGAATCACGAAAACATAGCTGTTGACGTTTTTTCTAGACCTGCTGACGGATGAGACTGCGTTCAGCATAGCTCTGTTCATGACTATCGAGTTTGACCCAACCTCGTGGTACGCCATCAGCTGGTTAGGAAGGTCGGCTAAAACAAGCCCCATACCTGCGCGCCTGAGCCCGTACTTCTCCATAACGAGCGCTTTCACTAGCTTGTAGACTTCGTCGAAGCTGGATGCTTTCTCAAGCCTCTCCTCGTAGGTTGTCAAGTTCCATCACGGACTTGTTCCGAGTTGTTACGGTATATGCTGAAGCTGAGATATAAGCATATCAACAACCCCAATGCTCCAGTTAATACGTGGCTAAAGCTCCGAATAACGTGTTTTAGAGCAGCCTTGGGCCGGGGGAGATTCGAACTCCCGACCTTTCGGTTATCAGCCGAACGCTCTAACCATGCTGAGCTACCGGCCCCGTTTAAAGCCAAAGCAATCTGTATTTAAAG
>JANWZU010000093.1 GCA_025054795.1 Candidatus Caldarchaeum sp. | reverse complement strand
AGGCGCTAAGCCTGTTGAATACTTCAAGCTCGGTGTCTGGAGTCTTCTGTCCCGGGACATAAGCTCTGACGTAGTGAGTAAAGTCATCAGCGACAATCCTAAAAAGGTTCTGGGGCTTAGATGACAAGCTTAGTCGGCTTGAACCCTGCTTTAACCGCGTCGAAGGCCTGTCCCACACCCCTCTCTTTAAGCAGATATCTTTGAATCCTTTGAGTCGGTGTTTTGGGCAGCTCGTCCAGAGTTTCGACATAGCGTGGAACCATGTGGTATGGGAGGTTTTTGTCGCACCATTTCAGGAAATCCACGAAGTCTATCCTTGCTCCGGGCTTTAGCTTCAGATAAACCTTCACGTCCTCGTCCCCCAACGCGGACGGAACGCCCACCGCAGCTGACTCCAAAACAGCAGGATGCTCGTTGACCACGCTCTCAATCTCGTAAGGCGAGATGTTTTCGCCCCTTCTTCTTATAGACTCTTTGATTCTTCCCACTACGTAGAAGTAGCCGTCTTCGTCTCTGTAGAACAGGTCGCCTGTGTGGAACCAGAGGTTCCTCCAAGCCCTGACTGTTTCAGAGGGCTTCTTGTAGTATTCCATCATCATGACAAAGGGCTTACGTGGTCTGATGACGAGTTCGCCGACCTTCCCCGGAGGCAGCTCGTTATCGTTTTCGTCAAAAACCTTCATCTCAAAATACGGCAAAGGCTTTCCCACCGAGCCTAGTCTAACTTCTCCTCCTCTGTTGAATATGGCGATGGCGCTCGTCTCAGTCATTCCATAGCCCTCGTAAACCTTGACGCCGAATCTTTCCTCAAACTTCAGCCAAGTTTCCCTAGTCGAACCTCCGGTCATGGCAATTTTTACAGAGTGGTTTCTGTCGTAGGGCCCTACGGGCTGCTTTAGAAGAATGTTGATCATAGAGCTGATTAGGAATATTTTTGTGGCTCCGTATTTTGCAGCGTTCTGCCAGAACTGCGAGGCATGGAACCATGGGTCGAAGGCTGCGGTGAGGTCGTTCATCAAAGCCGGTAGAACTATCTGCAGCTGGCCGCTTGTGTGGAAGAAAGGCACGGTGCTGTAGAAGACATCGCCGTCGCAAGCTTCTGCTATCGACGAGTTCATCAAAGCCGTGTTTATGTAGGCGTAGTGGGGTAGAACAACACCCTTCGGCGGGCCCGTTGTACCCGAGGTGTACATTATGGTTGCTGGATGGCTCGGATGGACTTTAGCTGGTTGTGAGAACGTCTTCCCTGCATCGATTAGATAACTCAGATGAAGGAAGCCGTCGACGCCAATCTCGTCGGACACATGAACAGCGACGTTTTCAAGCCCGTCCTTAACCTCAAGATAGTTTTGAAGAACATGCTTACTTACGACAACAACCTTCGCGTCCGAGTCGTTGAGCTGATACCTCAGCAGAGAGCCTTTGAGAGATACATTAAGAGGAACACATACGGCTCCCAGCTTCATAGCTCCAAACCATAGGTAGAGAAACTCGAGTGAGTTCGGCATGAATAACGCTATTTTGTCGTTCTCGGAGACGCCGAGGCTTTTGAGACCAGCTGCTACAGATGAGGATTTCTCATCTAACTCCGTGTATGAAATCCTTCTTTCGTCGGTTGCGACAGCGGTTTTTTCGCCGTTTTTCTCGCTCTTTTTGCTCAACAGCTCGGCCAAGTTTACGATATTCTCCTTTTCGTCATACATCTTCAACCACCTGTTTTATTCTAGAAACCTTTCTACTACGTCTGCGAACTCGGCTGGCATCTGCTCTAAAAGAGCCACAGTACCTCCCTTAATCTCTGCGACTTGTGCGTTTTTTATGTTCTTCCTCAGCTGCTCGGTGTAGGGGTAGGCGAAGGGGTCTGAGGTGGCTGCAACTATAAGGGTTTGGCATGTGATCTTGGGTAGTTTGTCCTCCATGCGGTACTTGGCTACTGCGACATGGCCTTCCGCTGCGTTGGGTCCTGCTTTCAAGGCGTCGATTATGAAGCGGTCTAGGATGTCGGGCCTGTTTGGCGGGTAGTATGGCTGTCTGCCTCTCCACAATTCAAGAAGGTGGGAGCCGTCCATCCGAGGCTCGAAGCTGTCTATGACGTGCTTGCCCTTGCGTTTCTCTCTCTCCGAGGCGTCTATGAATGGGCATCCTGAAAGCACGAGTTTCTCCACAACCTCTGGATGCGACGCAGCTACTTCCACAGCGATAACGGCCCCTGTATGATGGCCAACCAGAGATACTCTTTTTAGGTTGAGGGCTGCTAAAAGCTGCATCACACCCATACCAAGCCTCTCTATCGACATTTCGCCTCCGAAACGGTAAGAGTCGCCGAAGCCGATGGTGTCCATGGCGATGGCCCAAAACCTACGGCCAAGCAGCGGCAGAACCTCAGCATACTCATCCGACGAACGTGGCGTCTGATGAAGAAGGATGACAGGTTTGCCGCTTCCACAGCTTCGGTAGTGTATCTGGCCTTCAGGGGTCTGGACGTAATTTTTAAACAACTGCATTTTGTTTTAATAAATTTTTGGAAAACTATAAATGTATCTACTCCGCTGGTAAGGGCATGTCTGATAAAACTACTAGAAGAGGTTTTCTGTCGACTTTGGGGGTTGGCGCTGCTTCGGCAGTTGTGTTCGGTGTAGGCGGATATTTACTCGGCAGTTCCGGGTCGCAGCAAGCCGTTCGCACTGTCACTCAAACGTTGGGCGGAGCGACGGCCACGGTCACCAGAACTCAGACTGTTAGCTTACCGACAACCGTTGTAACAACTGTTAGAGAGACTGTTGCGCCCAGACCAACTAGGCTTGTCATCGCATGGCCGTTCGAGATGGTCACTTTAAACCCCTACAGGTTCAGCAGGAATATTCCTTCAGAGTCTCACATGGCTGCGATATACGACAGGTTTCTGTCGCAGGGTCGCGACCTGATACAGCTTCCCGGGGTTGTTGAAAGCTGGGAGTGGGGAGCTGAGAAAACATCTCTGGACCTTAGAGTTAGACAGGGAATAAAATTCCACGACGGAACAGCGCTCACAGCAGAGGACGTAGCCTTCAGCCTTCAAACCATGAAAACACCGCCGAACGCTTACGCCGGAGTCTGGGGTGTTATAAGCAATATTCAAGTGGTTAACCCTAGCCTAGTGAGATTAACCCTCAGCAGGTACGACCCATCAATCATATCTTGGATGGGCTTTTTGGACGCCTTCGTCGTTCCAAAACATGTATGGGAGAGGCTTGGTCCTGATGAATACAGCAAAAGACCGGTTGCAAGCGGCCCCTACAAAGTGAAGTCATTCAGGCCAGGTATACTTGAGCTGGAGAGGTTTGACGATTACTGGCGAGGCCCAGCACAGATAAGAGAGGTTGTCTTTAAGGAAGTTCTCGACCCACGTTCGCGTGCCGTAGAAGTTGAGGCAGGTACATCCGACTACACGCTTGAGCTGGACATAGCTGACTTCCAGAGACTGTCGCAGCTTCCAGCACTTAGAGCAGTGTCGCAGCTTGTGACAGACGTCGCTATTCTGATGATACCCACCTACTATCCTGAAACCGGAAACGAGAACGTCAGGCTTGCGATGAATTACGCAATTGACAAGCAGGCGATTGTCAACAACGTTCTCAACGGCCACGGCCGTGTCGTACACACCACAGAAGCCCCTGGATACAGAGCCCATGACCCTAACTTCACATTCGCATATGACAAGAACAAGGCAATAGACTTGCTGGCAAGAGCGGGCTATTCAAAGTCCAACCCAGTCAAAATAACTGTGGCAACCTTCAGAGGGACGTTCCCGAGAGATTACGAGGTCATGCAGGCTATCGTAGCCATGTGGGCTGAAGTCGGAATCCAGGCAGAGCTAGAGGTAATAACTTTAGCACAGCACTTTGAGATGCGGAACACCGGTAAAATGAAGCACGCACACTTTTACGTATGGTCAAACGCAACAGGCGACCCCGTCAACTCGGTCGGCTACTCGCAGTGGCCTAACTCACCGTTTTCGACGTGGCGTGGCCTGAGAGCTGCAAACCTGACGGACCACTCTGGATTGATGGCCCAAGCAACAGAAGTTTTGAACCCTGTCTTCTTGGAGAAGGATGAGGAGAAGC
>JANWZU010000087.1 GCA_025054795.1 Candidatus Caldarchaeum sp. | reverse complement strand
TTACCAGAGCATCCAATTCCTGAGAAGACGGCAACCATGTGGGGAGGTATCTGGAGGTCTGCTAAAGCCATCTGAATTGAGGAAAGGATGCCGAAGTCTCCGCAACCTGGACACCAATCGTTGTGGACTGGTGTGCGGTATGAAACCATAGAAAGACGTGTAGCCATGATTATCACCCTCCGCTCCTCTTGACAATTCTAGGCGTTCCGTGGATGACGGCTTCCTTAAGCCCGTCTCTCAACTCCGAAAACGAGAAGGGCCTTCCGTTGTACTTGCATATCAAGTGGTCTACCTGAACGCCTGTCCTAGCCCTTAGGAGTAAAGCGAGCTGCCCGGTGTAGTTCTGCTCCACGCAGATTATCTTCTTGTAGCTCTGTGAAAGGTTTTGCATGAACCTTGTCGGGAACGGGTTGAGCATCTTAATCTGTGCGAAAGCAAACCTCAGCCCCTCGGTCTGAAGATAGTCTAAGGCGTCGATTATCGCTCCTTTTGTAGAGCCCCAGCTCACTATCAGGTAGGGTGCGTCGTGGTCCCCATGGAGCGAAACTCTCTCGCTGTCGGGTATTTCGGCGTCGGCTACCTCAAGCTTCTTCATCCTCTTCTCCATCATCCTATCTCGAAGAGTAGGCTCCTCAGTTATATGCCCCAGCTCGTCATGCTCATCGCCCGTGTTCCAGAATATGCCGTTCTCTGTTCCGACAACGGTTCTCGGCGATATCCCGTCTTCGGTGAACTTGAATCGTTTGTAGATGCCCAGCGAGCTGTCCCAAGATTTTAGCATTTTGCCCCGATCTATCCTAACTTTGCTCAGGTCGAAGATGTTGACGGTCATAGTGCTGTTAGCCAGCGCCTTGTCCAGCAGATGCACGACAGGAGTCTGATATCTTTCAGCGTAGTTGAAGGCCTTCGGGACGTCGTAGAAAGCCTCCTCTATGTCGCCCGACGATATCACTATCCTCGGAAACTCACCGTGTCCGCCGAAAATCGAGAACAGGAGTTCACCCTGCTCGTGTCTTGTAGGCAGACCAGTGCTGGGTCCTCCTCTTTGATACAACGTAATCACAACTGGAACCTCGTTTATGCCAGCCCATCCCATCCCCTCAGCCATCAAGTCGAAGCCGGGGCCTGAAGTGGCTGTGGAGGCCCTTGCCCCGGTTAAGGCAGCTCCGGAAACCATGTTGATGGCTGCTATCTCGTCCTCCGTCTGAACCACAACTATAGAGCCGTGGCCGTTCAAAGCCTCCACCTCTTTTAAATGCGGGTGGTCGTCTAACAAGTTGAAGACTTGATGGTCTTCAAGATAGACGCTTTCATCGCTTGCGGGGGTTATCGGATAGTACGTCTGGAATCGGCATCCAGCAGCTATCTTGCCTAAGGCTACAGCCGAGGTGCCTGAGATGAAAAGTTTAGGTGTTTTCTGACGTGCTTCTACACGGTATGGGAAGTCAGCTGAGAATGTTTCCTTAGCGTACTGACTCACTATTTCAGCCGCTGTAAGGTTCGCTTTGACGACTCTGGCTTTGGCTCTGAAGACTTGGGCAAGCGCCTCCTCTAGATACTTGATGGGTATGTTGAGAAGGCTCAATGAGACGCCCACAGCCATGGTGTTCGTCATCCGGGCAAGGGCGCTCATCTGTTTCTCACCGGTTGCTTCACCCACTTTCTTCAGGAGGTCCATGTAGGGGATTGGGTAGAGCCTGACTCCGTTCTTCCGGGCTATCTCGAGGACGTCTCCGACGGTTTCGCCCAATCCCTCACGAGAAAGCTTCGCCTGAATCCTCTCCAGAACAACTTTTTCTATGGTCGGGATGGATGTTATCTTTTCGTTGACGGCCATCGAGTCATAAATTATCCCACCTCCTCCAACTACTTCCCAAGCGTGTCTGACAACCGTCTCAGAGTCGAAGGTGGCGAGCAGATGAACCTCATCCAAATGGGAGTGAACAGGATAGTCCGACAGAGCTACGGAAAAGTAGCTATGCTCGCCCTTGATGTTGGAGTAATATTCCCTCTTACCGTAGACATAAAGCCCATAAATGGCTGCAGCTCTTGCTAAAACGTTCGCCGACGAATCAACGCCCGTACCTTGGGCCCCGCCTATCATCCAGGAAATTCTCGTAGGAGCCATTGAGACTAATTCCCCATTTGCCTTATTTAACTATGATTAACAAACAAGAGATTTGGAGAAGTTATTCGACTTTTATTTTCTCGCCTCTAGTTTTCGACGCCTGCTTCTTCAGCAAAGCGACGCTCAGAACTCCGTTGTTGTACTCCGCCTTAGCGCCTGAGCTCTCCACCTCAGTCGGAAGGTTTACCTCTTTATAGTACTTCCTTTCGGGGGTGTCAACTTTGATTGTAAGCTTCCTCTCCTCGAGGCTCAGGTCTATGTCATCCTTTCTAACTCCCGGTATCTCCGCAACAACCCTCACAGTTTTCTCGTCCTCGATTATGTCTACAAGAGGCTCCCTCTCAGCCCTAACCTCGACTCCCTTCGGCAGAGCTGCGGGAACTATGTTGCCGAACTGTCTGAAAACGGGTTTACCGTCCGGCCCGATCGTTATGGAGTATCCGTAGACAAAGGGGCCATACTCCCTCCTAACACCCGTGGGGGTTCTAGTCTCTCTTACGAGCTCACGGGGGATAGAATCCATTATTCTTTTAATCTCCTCCATAAACTCACGCTGCATCTCCTCAATCATAGACTCGAACTCTTCGAAGAAGCTCGATGGCCTTCTTCTCCTGCGACTAAACCACCAGTCGTCAGACATGTTCAGTAAACTTATGTTTAAGTAGTATAAATTGTTTTCAGCTTTTCGGGTTGCTCGAAGGAATAGTCTCTTTTGGCGTCGGGTTGTTCATCGCTGCATGGCTGGTTGTTTTCTTGCAGAAGTTAAGAATTCTAAACAGCCTTGAAAAGTTGGACAACTTGATGGAGATATCCAAGCCTAAGGTGTCGGCTGTCATTCCTGCAAGGAATGAGGAGAAAACAATAGGCCGTTGCATAGATACGCTTCTGAGGCAGCGAAACGTTTTGACTGAGGTGGTTGTCGTTGACGACAACTCGACAGACCGCACGTGGGAGGTGGTGCAAGACTATGTTCCGAGGGGAGTTAAGGCTGTTAAGAGCGGCTCGCCTCCGCAGGGTTGGGTTGGGAAGACTTGGGCATGCAACGTCGGCTACCGAGAGTCGACCGGAGACTGGATACTTTTCACCGACGCCGACACACATTTTTCCGAGGACCTGATAGCTTTAGCTGTCTCGAAGGCCGAGGAGAAGGGCGCCGAGCTCATAACGCTATATCCAAGGCTGAGGTTCAACAGCGTCCTACACAAGCTTTCCATGCCGATTTTGCTTACAGGTTTTTACCTTTTCGGGCGGCCTCACATGGTTTCTTCAAGGCAGTCTGCATTCGCCTTCGGAAGCTTCATTCTGTTCAAAAGAAGCGCTTA
>JANWZU010000085.1 GCA_025054795.1 Candidatus Caldarchaeum sp. | reverse complement strand
AAAAAAGGCCTCCACAACAGAGTCTTTCAAACCTTTGGCAGGGGCTGTGTTAGGGTTCCTCATACCAACAATCCCATTTCTGCAGAACCCTCTACCCCTAGTCGATAAACTGTTCTACCACTTCGGAAACATAGGCAGCTTCACTTACTGGACAGTGCTATCGGTTGTCTCACCTCCCCCAGCAATACCTATACTTTCATACGGGTTGTTCATCCTCCTGCTCTACTACACCATCAGGCAGAGCATAAGAAGCGGCTGGGGCCTTTTCGACATGTGGATGACTACGCTTCTGGCTTTTCTTTCAACATCAGCCAAGGTAAACGTCCAGTACGTACTCTGGGTTCTTCCTCTGCTCCTGCTACACGTATTCAGAAGAAGGTCGAGAGACCTCTACCTCAACACAACCTTACTAGTCGCCGCTGGGCTGCTTTTCATCCTTGCAGCTCAAACGGTCTTGGCCATATTCGACCTCAGAAACCTAGGTAGGATAGTCGTCTCGAGGGAGTTAGAATCGCTAACGCTGGGCGGAGCCCTCCTGATATTCTCAGCAATCCTAGGAGGCAGCAGGTTTGTCACCTTAGTAGTCAACATTCTAAGAGGCGAGATGAAGACTGTGTGGACCCTTCAGCGCATCACGTTCATATCGCTTTTCATGATTTTTGCTCTGGTTGTCGGAATTCTACCCACGGGGCAAGGAGTTATTGTACCCCGAGCCAGTGTTAGAGTGGGCGTTTCGGAAGGTATTGAGTCACTTTTCGACAAGGCGGAGGAATACAACGCAGAGTTCCTAGTCAGCAAGTACAAACTCACTCATATCGTTCTACCAATAGGGCCCGACGGAATACTCTACGGCGGAGACTATTCGAAGAGCGTTAGGTTCAAGCTCACCAACTCAGAATGGTCAAAAGATGATCTTAAGAAGCTCGTCGAATCCATCAAGTCCGCAGGCCTCCGGCCGCTCCTGGGAGTTTATCTGAAGACTCATTACGTATCGGTCCACTACGGCTACCACGGTTTCAACTCAACCCATCTCATAGCCAACTTCCCCGAATGCGTTAGCAGGTCTGGAAACATACAGTTTAACTGCGTAAACAGCAAAAAAATCAACCTCGCAGAGTTCTTCGCAGAACGTACAGCAGCTGAGGGGGTTTCGATGAACTTCGACGGAGTATATATTATGGGGGTAGACTGGAGCAGGGATGATGACCTTGTAGGCCTGCGAGCCTACCTAACCTATCTGAAAAAGGCTTCGCCGAAAGGTTTTCTAGTATTTCTGGAGTACGACCCCATGTCTTCCAAAAGGCCGTTAACGTCTATCGAGTCTAACAGGGACCTTTTCAGCCTAGTTGACTATGTCGTTGTCGTGACAAACCCTTTCATTCGTTCGATTAAGGAGCCTCTTGGAGGGAACTACACCGTGGCCGGCTTCAAGGCTGTGTTGGAGAATGTTGTCAGGTCCTCCGGTAGTAGAGTTTTGTTCACTGTTCACGCCATGGACATAGCTGAAGGATGGATGACGCCAGCCATACAGCTTCAGACGGAGGTCAACGAGTTTTCCGAAGTCGATGGCGTGGCCGGCTATGCTGTGTACCACGTGAGCAGGTATCTTCCGGTCAAGCTTTCGCTGAAATAATCAGTCCGAGGCTGGTGGAATCCTTCTCCACACAGGTATCTGAGGGTATGCTTTCCCCGTTCTGTCGACCAAGGCTGTGCCGAGGCAGAAACGCCGGTATCTTCCGATAACTGTGCGATGTGCCGTGTTCAACGCAACAGGCCCACCCTTCATCCAAGCCAAGGCCTGCTCCCTCGTAAGGTTGACTACGTAAGCTTCCTCTACATCGGACAGCAGCATGCAGCCCTCGATCGTCAAAGTTGAAAACTGCTTCCTTTTCTTACCCACGTACAACCCGACCAGCTGCACTCCTCTGATTTTAGGAGCAGTCTCCATCGTCTCCGGGGTTGTGGCCCGTATTTTATCCTCCCCCGCCTTGATGAAGACAAAGTCGTCTGTTTTAAGCACCGCTCCTAGATGCTCCTTTACCGATTGACAGAAGTCTCTTCTCTCAG
>JANWZU010000050.1 GCA_025054795.1 Candidatus Caldarchaeum sp. | reverse complement strand
GTCGATGAGGCTTACGGTCGAACTTTTACCTTCGACGCCGGCTGGGACATGATGAGAAGCCAACTGAGGCCACGGTTTGAGGCCAAGAACCCGGGCACAGTTGTCAAAGCATCTCTCAAAAATGTCTACGGCGACGTTGGAGAGACCCTAGCTGCGCTACGATATGTTGGAACAAAAATGCTACACGATGGCTCGACACCGATCACAGGCGTAAACATGTTGGAAAAGGTAGAGGTGTAGAAAATGCATCTAGCCGAGCTAACATCTAAGATAATCGCTGAAATCGAACTCGTCTCACAGTCCCATGTTCACGTCGGGGAGCACGAACCGGGGTCGGCGCGGCTGGAAGTCATGCGGCTTTACGACGGCTCTTTCATCGTGCCGTCCTCGACTTGGAAAGGATGTTTCAGGAGTTTGGCTGAAAAACTCGCTCCATCCCTCTTGCTCGACGATTTAGAGAGGCTGGCTGTTGAAGCCTACGGCGCTAACGGGTACGTTCCTAAGCTGGGTGATGAAAGGTTCAGGAACTACTTGGAAGAGATGCGGGATGTGTTAATGGGGAGAGAAAAGCCGACGAAAATCGTGAAACACGGCAGAGAGGAGCTGACACTCTTGTTGAGAGACATGGGCTATGAGGAAATAGAGCGGGGAGGCGGAGCGGTTGAAAAAAGTTTAACCGACATGGCCCTCGATTACCTTGCGCTCCACTGCCCCATCGGCAGGCTTTTCGGAAACCACGTCATCGCCTCGAAGCTACGGTTCCACCACACCATAGTTGGGAAAGAAGCTAGGACGGTCGAAGCAAGGCCAGGAGTCGGAATAGACAGGGCGACAGGCTCGGTGAAAGAGAACATCCTCTTCGACGTTGAAGCCCTTCCAGTCGGTTCATCCTTCAAGCTGCGGTTTGTGGCCGACAACCTTGAGCCCGGAGCCTCAGACTCACGGCTTTTGGCCGGGGTTCTGGACTGGGTTCAGATAGTTGGGCTTCAAATAGGCGGGAGAAAAAGCGTCGGCCTGGGATTGGTCAAACCGTCGGAAAGCATTTTCAACCTAGTGCAACCCAAAAAAGACCAAGGGAAGAAAGCTTTAGCCAACCCAATCAAACACGGCGAAAAACTAAAGCTGGCGGAAATTATCAGCTACCTCAAGAAGAAAGAATAGAACATGAAATGCGGGTTTTTACTTGTTGCCTTCGGTGATAATTTGACGTTCTGATTCGTTAGGATTATAAGTTTTCTCAGTGGCCCTCTTAGTGTGGTCGGGCAGGCTGATGAGCTCAGGCGTGTTGGTTTGATAGGTTCGGGTAGAGTTGCGAAATCTCGGTTGATGGTTTTGCTAGAGATAGCCAAGATGGGAGGAAAAGCAAGGTTCAACGAAATCCTCAAAGGGCTTGGCGGAGAATCAGACGTCAACAAATCGACGTTGAAGAACCGGTTGGACGCCTTGGCGCATCTAGGCATCATCGACTACAAAAACGGCGTCGCAGAGCTTGTCCAAAAGTCTACTCTCTGTTTTGTCGTAGGCGCCAGCATTCCATATGCCTATGTCGGGTTGCTGGGGATGAAAGGTGATGAAGGAGGAGAGTCGGAGACTGAGACAGCCATTAACTTGCTGGCGGAACAGGGCATCAAGTTCGACGTCGTGTATGTGGCCACGACTCCGGAAGCTCTGCAAAGCTGGCAAGCAGCCATGAGTGAAAAGATGTGGAGTAGAATCAAACTCCTGTCAGTTACCGTGAATGAGATGAACAGCATAGAGAGAATGATGGAGAGGGTTGAAAACAGTCTGACGGAGCTGATGAGAAACTACATAGTCGTTCTTGACTGCACCTCCGGGACAAGGCCCGCCGGCATAGCTTTTTACGCCTTGGCCGAAAAGCACAGGCTTCCACTGGTTTACGTTTACAAGGACAGGCGGGTAGTTTACTGGCTCAAGTCCAGAGATGATTTGAGGAAAGAGATTGGACTGTAGCTTTCCTTTTGAATGGCATAGCTTGAATCATTCCAACAAGCAGAAACTCCAAAAACTCCTAGAACCCAAGCAAAATCCACGCTGTGTAGGAGTAAAGGTTATGATTTGTTGACGTAGCATGGTCTATGGTGTTGTTGTGGCGTACGTGGCTGATTTGTTTGTTTCATGGTTGAAAGACAACGCTGAAAGATTGAAGGACGAGTTCACGGGGGGGAGTGGGCGGTTTTTGCAGGAACTCGTAGACGGTGCTCGTAGAATGTGGGTTTCGTTTAGCGCGACGCACTACACCGAGTTTGAGCGGGTAGCGGCGGTTGACGGCGGACTGTTGAAGTTTAGGCTTGCGAACGGCGGGTTGCTGGTTTTCGCCTCAGCCTACGCCGTGGGCCCGCAAATCGATGTCCGAGATTTCGAATGCGCCCTCGCATATCCTCCGGACAAAAAATACGCTACGCTTCTGATGAAAACGCTCGAGCTTCGTGTCGCCGTGAAGGCCGTCGAACAGATGCCCGAAGGTAGTGTTCTGCTACTAGACGATTCCATGATCGGCTTGCTGTCGACGCCGTTGATAACTCCTTCTAGGTCGCCCAGAGATTTTGGGAAGCGGCTTCTACGCCTCTTGACCGAGTTGGAGAAACTAGTTAGCGAGGCGGTTGCCCGCAAAGTTATGCTCATCTCCGTAGCCAAGGTAAGCTCCTCCACTTCGCTGCGGGACTATCTACTCTCTCTGCTGCATCGGTCGGAAGTTATCAAGTTGAAGGCCATGGGATATATCGAGCCGGAAGACATGCAGACGGTTGAAGCAGTTTTGTCAGCAGCTTTCCGAAACCCCGTGAAAGCTCTCAAAACAGTGAGAAACATGAAAGCCAAGTATGGGTCTTTGCTGGATAAAATCGAGTCGTTGGTGGAACAGGTTTCGGCCAACACAACGGACATGCTTATCTTGAGCAGATGCTGTGTTGATACAGGGTTTAGCAGGCCTCTTGTTATCGGTGCTTCATCTAGGCTGAGAGACCAGCATTCTCATGCTTTGCAGAACGTCGAGGAGTATGTTGAGAGGAAGCTTTTGCTGTCGGGGGATGCTGCTGTTGAGATGTATGGGCTGCTTAATAGAATGCGTTTTCTGCCGGCTGTCGTCTCCACCTACATCCGGTTTGACAACAACGACTATCCGTTGAAGGTCGATGTCGCCGCCGGTTCTCTTGGTCTGTCTCAGAAGTTTTTCGAAGTTGACCTAGCTGAGCCGTTAAAGAACGTGGAGGAGTTTTCCGAAGTTGTCTCGTGCCTCAGACAGTTGTACGGAAGTAGGGAGGTTTACAATGTTTGGCTGTATGAGGCTGACCGGCGCGCGAGGCTGCGGCGTTCAGATGTACGGTTGCTGCTTGAGCTGCTGGAGAAGCAGGTCGGCCCTGTCGAGCTTTCGAGGAGATCCTGGCCCGAGCCGCCTGATTGAAAAGTTTTTAGACCACAGCGAAGGGGCTGTTTTCAGGAGATGGTTCTTCCCCCAGTACAACAGCTCGACGAAGTTGGCATAGTCGTGGGTGAAAGCAGCCCGACCTCGTTTGTTTTCAGCGTTCATCCACAGCTCTCGTCCAAAGTCCCCCGCTGGGAGTTTGTCGTCGCACCGCTGGAGGAGGGATTGGTGGTTGCTCAGGTCCGAGGAGTAGCATCCTACAGCACTCTCCTCCGAAAAGAGGTCGACTACGAGGTGTTGTCCCGACTTACACAGAGGTTCGTCGAAGAATGCAAGCACTGGAGACAGGCCCATGTCATCGCCTACGTCGAGCAGGGAGAAGCTGAAGCCTCCTCAGGCTACACACGGGTCAGGTATTCAATACCTCCGGGGACTAAAGTCTATCTGGCTCCCAACCACATGCTTTCAAACATCTACTCTGGTCCAGGCAAGAGGATTGTTGTCGGATGTTTGACGACGAGGCCGGATGTAGAGATAGGGTTGTCCGTTTCGGGCTTCCGTCGACATCTCGCCATCATCGCCCAGACCGGCGCAGGAAAGAGCTACCTAGCCGGAGTTCTGATGGAGGAGCTGCTGGAGAAAGGCGCTACAATAATCGTTCTCGACCCACACGCCGACTACGTCAGGCTCTCCGTTGAGACTGGCGAGTGGCCATCGGAGCTTTCTCGGAAAGTATATGTCTACAGGGCTGCTCGGAGCGAAGGCAGGATTCTCGGAGCTAGGAACATCCGACCGTTCTCAATCAGCTTAGAAGACCTCAGGCTTCAAGAACTCTTTTACATCACGGGGATCGAGGAAAACTTCGTCCGGATCAGACAGGTTGTTTCTCAGGTTTTCAAACAACTTAAGCAAACCTCGCAGCTGACCATCGACATGCTGGTCAACGAATTGGAGAAGATTTCAGAAACCACGGACAGGGCTGTGAAGGACGTCAAGGACTCAGCGGCACGGGCGGTAAACTACATCGAAAAGCTCAAGGATCTGACAATCCTCGGCGGTGAGAGGTTCGACGTCATGGAAGTCCTAAGGCCAAGAACTCTTTCTGTCATCGACCTGTCCGGCCTCAGCGACCGGGAGGCGGACCTCGTCGCCTACCTCGTTCTCAAGGATGTTTTCCAAGTCAAGATGCAGCCCGAAGAAAACGGGTTCAGGTTCCCGGTTTTCGTGTTCATAGAGGAGGCGCACAGGTTCATCCCGCCGCCATCCGCTGGAGAAACATATTCCAGTGGAGTGATCAAGAAGATTGCGGCAGAAGGCCGTAAATTCGGAGTTTTTCTGACCTTGGTCACCCAAAGGCCCTCCAAAGTTCATCAAGATGTTCTGAGCCAGTGCAACAGCCAGATAATCATGAGGATAACTAACCCCGTCGACCAAACGGCAGTGGTCGAATCGTCTGAAAGTCTTGGACACGAGCTGATGGAAGACCTGCCCAGCCTCGGCAGAGGCGAGGCCGTCATAGTCGGCGAGGTCGTCAGCATCCCGGCTGTGGTGAAGGTGAGGAAAAGGAGAAGCGCTGAAGGAGGAGCCGACATAGACGTTGAAAGGCTTCTCGACGAATCGCTGAAAGAATCCGAGGAGATGGAAAAAGCGAGCCAAGAATGGCTGCGTTTCAAACAAAAAAGTGAACCGCAGTGGTCCTCGTAGCCCATCTCGCCGACATACATCTCGGATACAGGCAGTATGACTTGGTTGAGCGTGAGGAAGACGTTTACGAGGTTTTCGAAGAGGCTGTCGAAAGAATCGTCGCCGAACACGCTAAACTCGTCCTCGTCGCCGGCGACCTTTTCCATTCTTCCAAGCCGCCCATCCGAGCGCTTTACGTTGCGAAAAA
>JANWZU010000193.1 GCA_025054795.1 Candidatus Caldarchaeum sp. | reverse complement strand
CAGCCTGCAGGAGCGCCTGTCGGAGTTGTTTGGCTGGACCCGATGCCCGGCCTACCAATAGCTATCGCCGTCACCAAGAGAGCACCCAATCCAAACATGGCTAAGCTTTT
Source organism: Candidatus Caldarchaeum sp. (assembly GCA_025054795.1). Lineage (GTDB taxonomy): Archaea > Thermoproteota > Nitrososphaeria_A > Caldarchaeales > Caldarchaeaceae > Caldarchaeum. The sequence continues at coordinate 2,358 of JANWZU010000193.1, read as the reverse complement.
CCTAGAGTGGTGGACCTCCTGGTCTGGACAGGAATCAGTCTCTAAGACCAACAGAGTTCCAGCCCACGGAGGAGTGGCGGCAGCTACAATACTTCAGGGGCTAATCCCGCCGGGTATAAACATCGTTGCGGCTGGCAGCGAGGAATACTACGGCAACCCTGACAGCTTCGCAACCCGCTACCGACAAATCTTCGGCTCATGAGAAAAAATGCTGGTTAAGGCACCTACCTTCATCTCAATAGTTTTTTTATCTTTTCTACTTTTTCCAGTACTGCTGCTTACATCAACAACGTCTTTAGGCGCGTTGTTCGAAGAGCTGAACGACCCATACGTCAGGCAAGCCATCATTAACACATACGTCTACGGCGGGGGAGGAGCTTTAATTGCAGTTTTTCTCGGAGGTGTGTACGCATGGTTTGTTAACAGAACAGACCTGCCTGCGAAGTATTTCTTCCACATAATAACCCTGCTGCCGCTAACCGTCCCCATTGTTGTTAAAGCGATAAGCTGGATCTTTCTCCTCAGCCCGAGAATAGGTCTCATCAACCTATGGTATCAGCAAACCTTCAACACAGAGGAGGCTTTGTTCAACATATACAGCATGCCTGGCCTGATATTTGCACTAGGTGTCGGCGGGGTGCCGCTCGCCTACCTCACCATATCGTCGGCGCTGAACTCCATCGACGGCTCTTTTGAGGAAGCTTCACTTGTTTCGGGAGCTGGGAAAATCAGGACAACCTTAAGGATTACGCTTGGAGTCGCGAGGCCAGCCATACTGTCGGCCTTCCTTCTTCTTTTCCTCATAGGAATCATGAACTTCGACTACCCGTTCATACTTGGAACGCCCGCCAGAATAGAGACGCTCGCCACCATAGTCTACGACTACATCAAGGAAAGAGTCCCGCCGAGCTACACAGCCGCAATAAACATGAGCATAGTCTACCTATTAATCACAGTGGTCGTCATGACACTGTACATCTGGAGCACGAGGAAACTATTCAGGTTTGCAACGGTGACAGGCAGGATGCGCACCCAGACCGTGCTTAACCTAGGTAGGTGGAGGTTCGTGGGAGTGCTTGTCTGCAGCTCCATAATAGGCCTGTCGTTCGTGCTTCCATTCGCTGTAGTCCTTATCGTGTCCTTGATGCCGTACTATACCGTCAAGCCCGACATGTTCGCCGTGCTTACTCTGGAAAACTATCTCAAACTCTTCAAACAAGACCTTTTCTGGGTCTCTATAAGAAACAGCTTCATGATGTCGACCACAACAGGTTTAATCGCCACCCTCCTGTCGATAACCGTGAGCTACGCCGTACTGCGCAGCAAAAGCAACTGGACAAGAATACTCGAGTATCTGAGCGTGCTCCCTCTATCATACCCTGGAGTCGTTTACTCTCTAGCCCTGCTCTGGATGTTTCTAACGATTCCCGTCTTCTCCACATACCTATACGGCACACTTTGGGCCCTTGTCTTCGCCCTACTCGTAGTCTGGCTGCCCTACTCCACTAGAATAGTTTCCTCGGCGATGGTCCAAGTCTCATCGGAGATAGAGGAGGCCGCCGACATAATGGGAGCTGGATGGCTGCGGAAAACACGAGACGTGTTGATTCCGCTTCTCAGAAGAAGCATGCTCAACAGTTTTTCCTACGTCTTCATCAACTCATTCAGAGAACTTGGCGCCGTCTCGATACTAGTCACTTCAGGTTCGTATGTCCTAACTATCTACATCTCCGACCTTCTCCGCCAGTCGGCTGCATCGTTGACGATGATTGCGGCGATATCGACCTTCACCACCATATCCCTAATAAGCATCTCAGCCGTCTTCAACCTCTTAGCTCGTAAGACGTCTGTAGGCTAGTAAGGGACAATGTTTCACGTCGAATTAATCTAATATAGCGGTGGAACTTTAACCCCACAATGCAACGCATCGAGCCGCCCAAAGGGGACGCTGTTTTCGTAAGCCATTACAACTTCGTCGAAGACGTTGTGAGACCGCTGAAAAAACCAGCCCATGTGAAGGTTCATGACGTGACTTTGAGAGACGGCGAACAGCAGGCTGGGATCGCTTTTAGGAAGGAGGAGAAGATTCACATTGCAAGAGTCCTCGACGAAGCGGGGGTTGACCGCATAGAAGCCGGGTTCCCAGCGGTCTCCGACAAGGACTATGAGGCAATAAAGGAAATAGCCAACCTAGGGCTCAGCTCCAAAGTCTTCTCCTTCGCACGCTGCATGAAGAAAGACGTTGACCTAGCTCTCAACCTAGATGTAGAAGGGGTGGTCATGGAGATACCTTCAAGCGACCACCTACTCAAGTATGCCTACCGATGGGATGAGGAAAAATCCATATCACTCGCCACG
>JANWZU010000192.1 GCA_025054795.1 Candidatus Caldarchaeum sp. | reverse complement strand
GGTAAAGGTTTACAGGTCTTTGGACGAGCCTGTGGAGCTCCACGTGGCAACTGACGACATGCTCGAGAGATGGTACAGGAGGTTCATACCTGCGGATGAACTTGTTGAAGTCTGAAAACGCTACTCCGCCTCTATTTTCTTCAGCTGCCTTCTGTACATCTCAACTATTTCTTCGTCGGTGGTAGCGTCTTCGGGCTTCTTATCGTCTCTAATCCTGCCTGTGTACCGAGGGAACCTGATTCCCAGCCCATAACCCTCCTTCACAGCGTCTCGGCCGCATGTGTGGACAGGGCTTAGAGTCACCTCCGCTCCTATAATCTCCAGCACGACAAGCGGCTGAACCCATACGTCGGGCTGCATCACCGAGTCGACGCGTGGGTTTTTGTGCGGCAGTTTGAGCCGTTCAAACATCTCTGTAAACCTTTCCAAGTCCTCGTCCTTGAACCCTGTCCCTACCTTGCAAACCGTCTGAAAAACATCTTTACCGGGGTTGTAGGCCGCCACCAGAAGTGTGCCGAACTTTCCCTTCCTCCTACCCTTGCCGTAGAATGCTCCGACCACCACGAGGTCAACCGTGTCAATCATCTCGCTGCGGTAGTCTCTTTTGAACTTAATCCACTGCCATCCACGGGCTCCCGCCCTGTAAACGCTGTCGTCTGAAACAGATTTGACTATCACGCCTTCACATCCGGCTTCAACTGCCTCTGCAAAAACCCGTTCAACGTCGTCGATCGAGACCGCTAAAACGCCCCTGCTCAGCTTCACCCTTTCATCCTCGTTGATTACTTGCTCAAGCCTTTTTCTCCTTTCGAGGAACGTTTTAGTCGTTAGGTCTTCGCCGTCGAGGTAGAGTATGTCGAAGAAATAGAGAGCTACAGGGTAGTCTTCGACTGCTTTCTGTATCTCTTTTTTCCTCTTTCTGTGCATCAGCTCTTGGAAAGGCAGCATCTCGCCTGTCTCCTGGTCTATTGGTACGGTTTCGCATTCGAGGATGGCTTCGCTTGCTTTAACACGCTGTCTCACCATTATCACGACGTCGGGATACTGGTGGGTGATGTTCTCCTGCCTTCTTGAGAAAATCGAGACTTTCTCTCCAGCCTTGTGTATCTGCATTCTTTCTCCGTCGTATTTGTATTCGGCGAACCCTTTTCCATCCATCTTCTCAAGTATCTCACGGGCTGATGACAGCCTCTCAGCCAGCATGCATCGAACCGGTATCCCCACCTTCACTCTGAAGCGGGCCACACCCTCAACTCCTTCCTCCGCCGCTGTCTTTGCAACCAGCCCTATGTCGGAGCTGAGGTTGTAAGCCCTCTCGTAGACGTCTCTCTCGCCTCCGAAAGCCTTCGCTAAAGCATCGAGAACAGTCATGTCGGCTACACCGAGCCGCATGGCTCCAGTCACTATTCTTAGTATGTGCTTGGCTTCGAGAGGCGTTGCTTGGGAGATAAGCCTCGACAGGATGGCTGTCTTGACCTCTACCGCTCCAGGTCCAGAGGCCTTGGCTATCTTCTCAAGCGATGAATAAACATCCTCGACGGTCAGCTCTTCGGCGAAGAGGGTTGTCTGCTCCTTGCTTCGGAGCAGCAGCATGGCCACCGTCCCGGCGTCTCCGTGGCGTGAGAGAAGCTCGTTCACAGCCTTCTCCCCAGCGCCCGAAACCTGCCTAACGGCTTTGAGCGCAAGCTTCTCCGCCACACCCAGCTCAACTCCTACGTAAGCCGGGTAGAGCTCGCCTAAAGTCATGTAAACAACCTTGTCGATTATTTTGGCAGGCGCTTTTGAAAGAAGCTCGGCGAGGATGTCCGTCATCTCAAGCCTCTTAGTCGTCGCCTCGAGCCTCTCGTAGTAATCGACCAGCTCACGGAACAGCATCCAGCTTTTAGTCGCTGCAGCCCCGATAAATACGTGTGATTTTTTAAGTAGAAACGGGTTTGTAGGGCTGGTTTTTATGGTTATTCCGAAGTTTTGTCTTGATGTTATGCTGCAGCACGTTTATAAAGTCCATGGTTTCCGGGTTGTTGAATGATAATTTCGAGGGACGTGCAGTCGGAGGAAGCTCCAAAGCCGGTGGAGATAGATTGGGTTTCAGTTTCTGACATCTCCGTGCCTTTGGGGGAGATTACGTTCAACGGCGTCAAGTTTGCAGCTGTACCGCGTATCAAGGCTGCGGTGAACCTCCCCAGAAACCTAAGAGGCATACATGCATCCCGTACATACGAGGCTGTCAAGTGGGGTGTTTCGCAGGTTGACGGCTCAACCTTCCATCACCTAACATCAATCATAGCGAGAAGGCTTCTGGAGCAGCATGCCTACTCGACCGAAGCCTACGTATCGGTTAGGGCGAAATTCTTCAGCGCCGACAAGACGCCTGTTAGCATGGTAGATTCGCTTGAGCACTTTGAAGTCGCTTTGAAGTCATACGCAAAACGTCTTGACACTTCGCTTCAGCTAAGAAACTTCGTAGGAGTGAGGGCGGCAGGAATAACGGCCTGTCCATGCGCAAAAGAAGTTGTCCGCGAAATATACTCCAAAGTTAACGGCGGAGTGAGTGATGGAACACCCATAGCAACACACATGCAGAGAAGCTACGCCAGCATCTTGTTAGAAAGCGACGGCATAACGTCGTTCCTCGACCTTCTCGATGTGTTGAAGCAGTCCTTCAGCAGCAGAACCATGGAGCTGCTCAAAAGACCCGACGAAGCGGCGCTGGTGATCGAGGCTGTTGAAAGCCCTAGATTCGTGGAGGATGTTGTTAGATACGCCGCTGAAGCTGTGGTCAGAAAATTCCCCTACGTACCCGATGTAAACGTTGTGGCCATACGTGTAAAGTCGTTGGAAAGCATACATCAGCATAACCTCGAGTCATCGCTAATAACAACCTTAGGCAATCTTAGGAGACAGCTTGGAGATAAAAGCGTGGCTTAAGCTTTACCATCAAATCTGCTTAGAGCTGAGTATAGACCCCTCTAAAGACCTACAGGCAGCTCTGCTTTTGTCGGAGTTGATTAAAAACAGAAGCCTGACCCGAAGAGACCTGCATTTCATTCACAAGCACAGTTGCGCCGTGGTTTTCGGAGCGGGCCCGTCGCTCGACAAAGACCTCGACGATTTTCTAGAAGAAGTAGGGTTGTCGAAAGTTTTGACGGTAGCCGCTGACGGAGCGTGCGGAGCTTTCCTCGAAAGAAACGTTAAGCCAGACATCGTTGTCACCGACTTGGACGGCGGGGATGGGGTTTTGCTTGAAGCTGCTCATGCCGGCTCGTTATTAGTTGTTCATGCACATGGCGACAACGTTGACAGGATAAAGCAGCTTGTCCCAGCCCTGCCTAATAGGGTTTTGGGCACTACGCAGACGGAGCCAGTAGGTGTTCTGGATAACTTCGGAGGCTTCACGGACGGCGACAGAGCTGTCTACATGTGTGAGGAGCTGGGCGTGAAGAACATAGCCATAGCTGGCATGGATTTCGAAGGTGTTGCGGGGAGACACTCAAAACCTCATCCGCTGTCGGAGACCGAGATGGAGAGGAAGAGGAGAAAACTGCAGATAGCCAAACGGCTGCTGACACATCTCGCGATGAACTCCAAATGCTCTTTCTACAACGTCTCGTCCGGATGCAGCTATTTGGAGGGCTTCACAAACACCAAGTGGAGTGAGTTAATCTTCGAACTCTCTTCAACGCATGAAATAGACGCGTGTAGATGAGAACACACTTAAATCGCTCAAGCGACTCGATTCAGCATGCATCAACTCGGGTTCATCGGCGGGGTTGAAAAAAGCATCCTGACCGCTGAAATACGTGAGAAACTTTCTCCGGCTAAGAGAATTAAAACACCATACGGCTTGACGAGTCCGTTGAAATTTTTAGCTCACAGCGGTAAGAAGTACGTCCTCATCTTTAGGCATGGGTTGGAGAAGATCGAGATCACGGCTCCGTTCGTAAACTACCGTGCGAACATCTACGCATTAAAAAAGATGGGCGTCAGCAGGATTGTCTCCTTCAACACCGTCGGAAGCTTGACGCAAGAGGTTAGAGTAGGTGATTTGATACTCTGCGACGACTTCATAGACCTAGCCGACCACATGCGCAGAACGTTTTTCACAGCTAAAAAATCACGCCACATAAGAATGCATCCCGCCTTCTGCCCCGACCTCATGAGCAGGCTCGCCAAGGTCAGCAGTTTTCTCGGCAAACGGCTTAAGCGGGGAGGTGTTTACGTCTGTGTCAACGGGCCGAGGCTTGAGACAGCGGCGGAAATAAGATATCTGAGAATCATCGGCGGAGATGTGGTGGGGATGACCATGGCTACGGAAGCCAACCTAGCCCGTGAACTTGACATGTGCTACGCTCCTGTATGCTACTCGATAGACTATGCGGAGGGGGTTTACAAGGCTCCCGACGGCTCTAACGTGCTTGTGCCGGAGGATGAGAAACAGCTCAAAAACGAGGTCTCCACAGTTTTCTCGAAGGTTCTGGAGGGGATTCTGGAATCATCGGATGCGCCTAAAGCCTGTGGCTGCGAGCTTTACGGATACCTGACTATAGAGCCGAAGCTAAAGCCTGTCGTAAAGATGGCACGCAACAAGTCTGCCGTCGGAAAATAGCGGCTTGGGCTCCAGCTTTCTACAGACATCCGTGGCAAAGCTGCATCTAGGGTGGAAACGGCATCCAGAAGGCGGTTCAATCGGCGACGGCACCTCTCCCTTCAGGACAATCCGCTCACCTCTGCTAATACCGAAACCCACGCTAAAGGACGAAACGAGTGCCTGAGTATATGGATGGAGGCTTTTGGAGAAAAGGTCTCTAGCGTCCAGTATTTCGACAACTTTCCCCAAGTACATCACTGCTATCCGGCTGCAGAGATGGTAAACGACTGATAAATCATGGGAGATGAGCAGAACCGTAATCCGCCGCTTCTTATGAACCTCCTTGAGAAGGTTGATTATCTGGCCTCTTACGGAAACATCTAGGTAGGAGACTGGCTCGTCGGCGACGAGGAGGTCCGGGTTGAGCGACAACGCCCTCGCAATCAAAACTCGCTGCCTCTGCCCAACACTCAGCTCATGCGGATACCTGTCCAAGAAGAAATCTGCAGGAGTCAAGCTGACCTCCTCCAGCAGCTGATGAGCCCTCGAGACAGCCTCCTCCCTGCCCAGGCCGCCGTGAAGAAGCAGAGGCCTTGTTAGGAAGTGTTTAATCGTCTTCCGGGGGTTGAACGCCATCACAGGGTCTTGAGGAACCATTTGGACTGTTCTCCTGAACCTCTCGACGTCGAGCCGCTTAACCTCCGAAACCTCTTCACCCTTGATCTTAATCGACCCTCTGTCATAGTCTATAAGGCCTACGATAAGCCTAGCCAGCGTAGTCTTTCCGCAGCCGCTCTCCCCTATGACGCCGAAGATCTCACCCTCCTCGACGCTGAAGGAGACTCCGTCGACTGCGTGGACGAATTTCTTGGCTCTGCCGAATATGTCTGGCCGGACTGGAAAGAGCTTGAAGACGTCCTCAACCTTAAGCAGACTCAAAATTTAATCACCAACCGGGTTCCAGCAGTAGACTTTTCTGCCGTTCTTGAAGCTGGGGTGAGGATACTCAATCAAGCATCTGTCAACTTTGTTGAAGCATCTGTTTGCGAAATAACAGCCTTTTATCTCTTCGACCAGCTTAGGCGGTGCGCCGTCTATGAATTTAGCAGGCCGGTCTTTCTCGTAAACGCTCAACGCCGACTCCAAAAGGCCGTAGGTATATGGATGCAGAGGCCTGTTGAAAACATCACCCACCTTACCCTCCTCAACAATCTTACCAGCATACATGACGTATATTTTGTCGCAGATTGCTTTGGCTACGCCTAAGTCGTGAGTGATAACCACCATAGAGAGGCCTAGGTTTTTTCGAAGCTCAAGCAGTTGTTCTAGTATCTGTACCTGTATTGTCGGGTCTAGGGCCGTGGTTGGCTCGTCAGCCAACACCAGCTCGGGGTTGCAGGAGATTGCCATACCGATCATCACACGCTGCTTCATGCCGCCGCTCAGCTGATGAGGATAATACTTTATTACGGTGTCAGGAGCGGAAATACCGAGTTTCTCCAATATGTTAACAGCCCTAGAGGCTGCTTCTTGTTTTGAAATTCTCAAGTGCAAGGTCATGGATTCAACCATCTGTTCCTCAACTGTTAATAGGGGGTTTAGGTAGGAGGCTGGATTCTGGAAAATCATAGAGATCTTCTTACCTCTTATTTTTCTCATCTCCTCCTCCGGAAGCTCTAGAAGGTTCACGTTTCTGAAGAAAATAGAGCCTTTAACGATTTTTGCAGGCGGTTGAAGTAGACGCATGACCGAAGCGGCGAGGGTTGACTTGCCGCATCCCGACTCCCCCACAACACCCACCACCTCGTTCTCGCCGACAACTAGGTCTACTCCGTCAACTGCCCTCACCACCCCCTTGTCAGTGTAGTAGTAGGTTGATAGACCCTCGACTCGGAGTACTGCGTCATTCATTTTTAGCTCCGTCTCGGGTTTAGCACCTCGTTGAGGCCGTCGGAAACCAAGTTGAGACTAAGGATTGTGAGGAAAAGCAGGATGCCCGGCAGAAGCCCCATCCACCATGCTTGGAAGAAGAAGAGCCTAGCGTTCCCGATTATGAAGCCGAGGCTCATCATCCGTGGGTCTCCGAGTCCTAGGAAAGCAAGCCCCGACTCAACAACTATCGCTATGGAGGCTGTGTAGGCGATGTTGACGATAGACGGCTGCACGCTGTTGGGTAAAATCTCCCTTATTAAAATGTTGTACTCCTTCTCCCCCACGAGCTTGCTCATCTCCACGAAGGTCAAGTTTTTCACCGTCATTACTTGGCCGCGTTGAATCCTTGCGGTTGAAGCCCAAAGAGTCAAGCCTAGGGCTAGGATGGTGTTGGTGATGCTGGAGCCGAAGAAGGAGATTATAACCAAAACTAAGAAGAAGAGCGGCAGCGACTGGAAAATTTCAATTATCGCAGTAGTGGCATTCGCCAAAGCTCCCCTGAAATAGCCTGAAACCGAGCCCACGATTATTCCTATCAAGCCGCCTAGGACAGCTGTAGCGGCTCCGACCATCAGCGTTATCGCAAGGCCGTACGCAGACTGGACGAATATGTCTCGTCCAAGGTCGTCTGTTCCGAATGGATGCTGGAGTGAAGGAGGCTTAAACGGGTCGGCGGCCAGCTCGAAGGGGCCGTATCTGCTGAAAGCTATGGCGAAAAGGCTGAAAAGGGATAAAGCAGCCAAGGTTAGGACGCCGAAGACAGCGGCCCTATTCCGTCGAAACCTTAGCCAGAACTCCCTTACCATGCTTACTTCGCCCTCCTGATTCTAGGGTCGACGTAGGCGTAGAGCAGCTCTGTGATCAGGTTGGAAACAACCACAGCGGTGCTGACGAGCAGGAAAATTCCCATAACTACGGGGTAGTCTCGTGAGCCTATGGAGGTGAACAGAAGCCTTCCCATGCCCGGCCATGCGAAAACGGTTTCAACGATCACAGCACCTGAGAGAAGCCATCCAAGCTGGAGGCCTATCAAAGTTATCAAAGGTGTTAGAGAGTTTCTGAAAGCATGTCTGAACAGCACACGCCTCTCCGGCAGGCCCTTAGCCCTCGCCGCTACGACGAACTCGGACCTCAGAGCCTCTAGCATGGATGTCCTGACCGTTCTAGTCACCAAGCCCAAGTTGATTAAGAACAGAGTGAGAGTGGGTAGGAAAAGGTGGCTTAGGAGGTCTAGGAAACCTTCCCACCATCCCGTGACCCTGAGCGAAGTCATTCCCTGAGCTGGGAAGAGGCCTAGAGACACTGAGAACAAGAAAATCAGAAGCAGCCCCAGCCAGAAGATGGGCATCGATATTCCTGCGACTGAGAGGCTTGAGACTAGGTAGTCGAGCTTGGAATGAGGCCTTGAAGCCGCTAGAATTCCCAGCAGAGACCCGACCACGATGACCAAAACGAGCTGCGTCCCCATCAGCAGAAGCGTCGGCGGTACACGTGCGGCTATCACCTCCACGACTGGAAGGCCGAAGACGTAGGAGTAGCCTAACTCACCCCTAAGAAAGTTCAGAACATAGATCACAAACTTTTCGTGAATGGGTTTGTCGAGGCCGAACCTCTCCCTCACCGAAGCTATGAACTCGGGTGTGTAAAAACCGGCGCCGCCTAGAATGAATTCGATGGGGTCGCCGGGAGCTAGGTGGATCAGCAAAAAGCCTATTGTCAAGATTATGAACACCATGACGAAGCTTCTGACGACTTTAATCAACAGAAAAGACTTGAAGTCGTACTCTGCACTCATCTACTCAGCAGCCTAAAAAGTGGGTTATTCTGTTTTTAAACTTAAACCGCCCCAGCCAACTGCTTTATCAGATTTATATTAAGGCCCGAGTTATATATTATTTGCATGAATAGGAGAGGTTTTCTGAAATCCGTTTCGGCAGCTGCTCTCAGCGTGTCGGCGTTGTCATACCTCGACAGGTTCGCACTGGCTCAGGCTGAGTCCCTGTACGGCGGAACTTTCATCATGGCTTTGGCGTCCGACCCCGCTACCATGACTCCCAACCTTAGCACCGGGTGGGTTCCTCAGCAGTGTGGATGGCCTGTATACAGCTCACTCATCAACCTAGACCCGGCCCTCAACCCTAAGCCCAATCTCGCCGAGAGCTGGACTGTTTCCGATGATTTCAAGAGGTTTGTGTTTCAGCTGCGCAGAAACGTAAGATGGCACGACGGAAAGCCCTTCACGGCCGCCGACGTCGTATTCACCTTCGAGGAAGTAAACAAGAAACTTTCTCCTTTTTCAGCAACCTACCGGTCGTTCGGCCTTACAGCCACTGCCCTAGACAACTACACCGTGGAGATAAAGTTTGACAAGCCTTTCCCAAGCTTCTTGACGTACATAGACCTACCGTACTACGGTGGAGCCATACTTCCCAAACATCTGTGGGAGGGAACTGATATATCGAGAAACCCGTATAACTTCAGACCTGTTGGAACAGGGCCTTTCGTGTTTAAGGAATACGTATCCGGGAACTACATAATGTACGAACGGAACAACAACTACTTCAAAACTGGCTTACCGTACCTCGAGAAATTCATCCTTAAGATAATCCCGGACTACGAGGGAAGAATCTTGGCCTTGGAGCGTGGAGAGGTAGACGCCATCATCGGCGTCGACCTTCTTTCGAAAGACTACGACAGGCTTAGGAGGAATACCAACCTGACGCTCAGCTTCGGATACGACAGAGCGATCGGCGGAATACGGCATGTCTTCTTCAACATGAGGCCGGGAAGGCCTACAGCGAACTTGAAGGTGCGTGAAGCTTTGACGATGGCTGTTGACAAACAGCAGATAAACAGGCTGATAACTCTGGGTGAGGGAACTGTCATCAACGGTCCCGTCGCCCCCGATGTCCCGTACTTCACGTCCGACGTGCCTGTGCTGCCCTACGACCCTCAACGGGCTGAAGCTCTGCTCGAGGAAGCTGGTTTCCGAAAAGGCCCGGACGGCGTCAGGCTGACTCTCAGCCTCGTGACCTCAACAATTCCCTCCGAGGGCAGGAAGATCGGCGAGCTGCTGACGGAGATGTACGCAAGGATTGGAGTTAGGCTGAACGTCGAGTTTCTCGAGGTTCCCGCATGGAGGACGAAGCGTGATGCAGGCGACTGGGACCTCATGCCTTTCCAAGCGTTGACAGGGCCCGACCCGGCGTTTACACTTGTTGAGCAGTATTCTAAGACGGCTTTCAGACCAGTGGGCTTCAACATCTCGGCTTACGCCAACGACGAGGTTGAGGAGCTATTCACACGAAGTCAGACTGAGACAAACCCTGTAAACAAGAAGGACTTGGTGGCTCAGCTGCAGAGGAAGATTGTGGAGGACCGTGTTGCCATATGGCTTTACCACATACCTCAGCCGAACGCTGTTTCACGGAAGTTCAGAGACTTCAACAACGGGCCATGGGGTCATCAAAACCTCGAGGGAGTCTGGTGGATTGAGGGAAAGCCAGCGGGTAGGGAGACCGTACTGACCACGATAACAGCTCCCGTGACCATCACCGCCCCCACCACGATCGTGTCGCCGACGGTTCAGACAAGGGTGGTCACCCAAGTGGTGGAGAGGACGGCGACAGTCGAGAGACCAGCCCCGCTTGACAACACCATAATACTCGTAGCCGGCGGCGTCACAGTAGCTGCTGCAGCCATGGCCTACCTCGTCTACAGACGGCGGAAAACATCCTAAACCTACTCCCCTGTTTTTTTAATTATCTCCATCTCATCCAAGGTTATGAACCTAGGCGGGCCTATCAGCGACGCAAGGAACTGCATCTCAGCGGTTTCCTCAAGCGCCAAAGCTACGTTGCAGGCCTCCTCTATGGTTTTTCCAACCGAGACGGAGCCGTGGTTCTGGAGAAGCACTGCCCTTCTTCCCTCAAGCGCCTTAGCCACCTCAACCCCCATCTCAACGCTACCCGACCTTAGAAAAGGCAGAACGGGAACCTCATAAAGGCCGTAGACGGCAGCCTTCATCCAAACAGCTCTCACCGGCTTCCCGACTATTGCAAAGACAGTAGCCATCTTGGAGTGGGTGTGAACTATTGCGTTGACCTCGGGCCTCCTTCTGTAAACCTCCAGATGCATGGGCGTCTCCTTGGACGGCGGCTTGCTTCCCTCGATTATCGTTCCGTCCAGCTTCACCAGCACATAATCCTCCGGCGGGATTTTGTTCATGGGGAGGCCCGTAGGCTTAATCAGCATCGCACCGAGCTCTGGCACACGGGCGCTTATGTTCCCCTCAATACCCCGCACTAGAGACTTTTGGAAAAGAAAGTCTGCGGCGTTCTTCAGCCTGACCCGCAGGTCTTCAACTGTTGACTGCATCATCGATTTTTATCTGGTTCGGTATTTTAA
>JANWZU010000186.1 GCA_025054795.1 Candidatus Caldarchaeum sp. | reverse complement strand
TGCCTATGCCCATGCTTGGAAGATTACTGTGCTGGCTGAAATATTCGGTTTCAGCAGCGGTGCAGGATACATGATAAAAATGTACTTCGCAAGCCTAGACATAGCTAGGGTTTTGGCTTGGGCTTTGATCTTAGTTGTTATGGTTATTTCAGTAGAGGAGGTTCTGAGAGTCTTCGAGAAGAGGCTATCTAGGTGGCGAGGACGAAGCCGGTAGGAACGGGATTTGTCGATAGAGAAAGTTTTTCTACCTGTTTAAACGTTTAGCAACATGACTGTTGAGTACGCTACTGTTCTTGACAGGATGCTGCGGTACGAGAAGTATGTTTACGTGGGTAAAGAGGTTAGACGCCTAGACTCTCTTGAGAAGGTGATTGGGTCAGCCAAGTACACGATGGATTTCTACACGGAGGATGTTTACCCTTTGAGGGTTTTGTTCAGCAGCAAGCCCCACGCATTAATAAGGAGTATCAGGGTTGCGGGCGAGGCTGAAAAGCTCAAAGCCCTTGTGCTGACGTCTAAGGACATCCCGGGAGAGAACCAAGTTGGATACTATGTGCCTGACCAGCCTCTGATAGCAACCAACAAGGTTAGATATGTTGGGGAGCCTGTTGCCTTGGCAGTTGCGCCGGACATAGACAGAGCTTCAGCCGCTGTACAGTACGTTGAAGTCGATTATGAGCCGTTGCCCTCCATAACCGACCCTGAAGAATCTGTCAAATCTTCTGTGAAAATCCACGAGAACGGCAACATAGCCGGCTCCGTCAAGGTTAGGAAGGGAAACGTGGAGCAGGGTTTCGCAGACGCCCACGTAGTCGTCGAAAACAAGTACAGAACAGGCCATCAAGACCACGCCTACATAGAGCCTGAGGCGGCTATATGCATACCCGAGTATCCTAACAAATACCTAGTGATAGCGACGACACAGAACCCGTTCAGAAGCAGAGACGTGGTTGCAAGAATTTTAGGCGTAAGCCATTCACAGGTTAGGATCGTTGCTCCTTTCATAGGAGGAGGGTTCGGAGGCAAGGACACGATGGGGCCTATACTCTGCGCCCTACCTGCCCTCGCAGCACACAAGCTCCGCAAACCCGTGGCTCTCTGCTTCACGAGAGAGGAGTCGGTTAAATACCACTTCAAGAGGCCGCCGTTCACCATCAGGTACAAGTCGGCAGCCGACAGAAGGGGAAGGCTTACGGCCGTTGAGGTCGAGTATCTGGTCGATACAGGGGGATACGCAACCCAAGGCGTAGCCCTGATGAGACGTGCTGCTTTCCACGGCACAGGACCCTACGAGGTGCCCAACGTGAAGATCGACGGGTTCGCCGTCTACACCAACAAGGTTCCTGCGGCGGCGTTCAACGGGTTCGGAAACCCTGAAATTCTCTTTGCTGCGGAGCGGCAGATGGACCTGCTTGCTGAAGAGCTCGACATCGACCCGCTTGACTTCAGGGTGATGAATGCACTCGTCAGAGGAAGCAGGACGGGGACAAACCAGCTCTTAGACCACTCTGTGGGCGTCAAAGAACTCATCGTCAGGGTTGGAGAAGCATCCAACTGGTACGTTAAGAGAAGCCGAGGAGGCAGGACGGCCGACGGAAAGCTGTACGGAATAGGTGTTGGATGCGGGTGGCATGGATGCGGAACCACAGGAGTCAAGCAGGACTGGGCGGGGGCCGCGGTAATAATAAACCCCGACGGAAGCATAACCTACAGGACGGGAATAGTGGAGATAGGGCAGGGAACGCACACAGGCCACGCAACAATAGTCGCAGAGATACTCGGAGTTCCTCTCGAGAAAGTCCATGTGGAGACCGTCGACACAAGCGCTGTGCCCGACAGCGGCGAAACACACGCACAGAGAGGAGTGATGATAGGGGGGACGGCGGCGGCTGACGCAGCCATCAAGCTCAGGAACAGAATCGTCAAACTGGCTGCCGAACTTCTCGAATGCAGCGAGGAGGACGTCGAAATAGAGCAGGGAAACATACACGTGAGAGGCGTGCCCGGAAAAAGCATCACGTTCAAGGACGTCGCCAAGGAGCTCTACATGCGGGGGATATCGCCGGCTGAGTTCGGCTTCATAAAAGCGAGGAGAGGTGTGCCGGACCCCGAGACCGGGCAGGGAGACCCGTACGCAGCCTACAGCTTTGCATGCTGTGTGGCTGAGGTTGAGGTTGACGTCGAGACTGGCAGGGTTAAGGTTCTTAACGTTGTTCCGGGGCTGGAGGCTGGGACGATAATCAACAGGGAGCTCGTGAAGGGCCAGCTTTACGGCTGCGCCTTGATGGGGCAGGGCTTCGCTCTTTCGGAGAAGGTTGTGTTCAAGAACGGGGTCGTCAAGCTACGTGGGCTCGGAGACTACCTCATACCCGGCAGCAAAGACTTTCCCGAACTCGGAGAGCCTGTCTACGTCGAGGACCCCTACCGCTTCTCGGCCTTCGGGGCCAAGGGAGCCGGCGAAGTCGCCCTCTCCGCAACCTCCGCAGCCATAGCAAACGCAGTCTGCAACGCAACGGGGTTGAAGTTTACAGATCTGCCCATCACTTACGAGAAAGTCTACTTCTCCATCAGAGGAGGTTAGATCATGAAGACGCTGATGCCCTACTTCGAATACGTTAGGCCCTCAAATCTGGAGGAGGCTTTGAACATTCTCGAAAAGCACGACGGCTCTGCAGAGGTGCTTGCCGGAGGAACAGACCTCCTAGTCAAGCTCAAGGATAAGCTCAGCTACGACAAAAAGACAATAATAGACATCAACAGGCTGAGGGAGCTGGACTATGTGAGAAAGGCTGACGGGGTTCTGGCTGTGGGAGCCTTGACAAGGATTGAGACTCTGAGCCGTTCCAAACTCGTTCGTGAAACAGCGCCTCTGCTGGCTGAGGTGGCTTACGAGTTCGGAACATGGCAGATAAGAAACACCGCAACCCTCGGAGGAAACCTAGCCAACGCAAGCAACGCAAACGACTACGGAGTGGCGTTGATGGTTTTAGACGCCAAAATAAAGCTCAAAAGCGTTAGACAAGAAAGAGAAGTAAGCGTGGACAAGTTTTTCCTAGCGAACCACAAAGCCGACATTAGAACCGGAGAGCTGCTCGTTGAAATCTCGTTTCCAGTTCCGTCTCAAGACTGCCGAACAGCCTTCGTGAAGATGGAGGGAAGGGAGAGCTCTTCATACCCTGTCGTCAACTCAGCGGCCCTCACCCGCCTCAGCCCCAGCCTGACGATAGAGGAGGTGCGCATAGCTGTCGGGGGTGTGTCGCCGACGCCCTTAAGGCTTCGGAGCGTTGAAGAGAGGCTTAGAGGGTTGAGCGTGGCGGAGTGGGAGGAGATAGAAAGTGTGCTCCGTGATGTAAGGAACCTAGTCAACCCCTCATCCAGCAACGTAGCCAGCAAAGTCTATCGGGCTGAGATGTCCTACGTTTACGTCAAGCGAGCGCTGCAAGCAGCTCTGTCGAGAGCGGGGTTTTACAGCAGCATAGCTGGAGGTGGTTGAAGATATGGCCAAGGTTCACTTGGTTTTCAAGCTGAACGGTCAAAACGTTTCAATCGACATAGAGCCTAACTACACTGTTCTCGACATGCTTCGGCTGAAGCTCAACACGCTAAGCCCCAAGAAGGGCTGCGACAGCGGAGACTGCGGAGCATGCACAGTCCTAGTAAACGGAAAACCCGTGTGCTCATGCTTGATGCTGGCTCCTCAAGTGCATGGCATGGAAGTTGTCACCGTTGAAGGCCTCGGGGCTGAGAAACTGCACCCAGTTCAAGAGGGCTACGTAAAGGCTTTTGGCCTGCAGTGCGGCATATGCACCCCCGGCTTCATCATGACCACGGTTGCCTTGCTCGATGAAAACAGCAGCCCCTCCGTCGACGAGATTAAACAGGCTCTAGAAGGGAACATATGCAGGTGCACGGGCTATTCCCAAATTATCAAGGCGGTTCAGTCCGCAGCGGCGCTGAAACAAAGAACTTAAACCGTCTCAGCCCATGTCCCACGGCTGAACCTCATCGAGGCTACATAGAGGCCTACACAGATAATCATCAGCAACACACCTAATGCGCTGAGCTGAGACCAGAAGCCGTAGTTGTACAGGTCGTACAGGATTACTGGAATAACCTCGGACCCCGTCTTAGAAAGTAGAATAGAGATGCTCAGCTCCCTCATGAATATCACAGCCAGCAGCAGCCAGCCGCCGACTATGCCTCCTCTTATCAGAGGAAGAGTTATGGAGGTTATCGTCCTAGGGGTTGAGGAGCCGCAGACTTTGGCGACGTTTTCAAGGTCCTGGTCCACTTGTATAAGGTTTGATGAGACGGACCTAAGCCCGTAGGGCATGAACCTTGTGATGTAGGCAAGCATGATCAGCCAAATGGTTCCGTACAACCCTATCGGGAATGAGACATAGAACCATATCAGCCCGAGGGCGATTATCATTCCCGGCAGAGAGAAGGGGAAGAAAGCCAGCATCTCAAGGAGGCTGTTCATCCTAGATTTTGTCCTCAGAACGATGTAAGCAGTTAGAGACAGTAGAACCATGGCTAACGTCGCCCCCAGAAAAGATATTATCAAGGTGTTGTAGAAGGCTCTGTCAACGCCTGGGTAGGTGAACAGTCGGAAGTAGTGTTCGAGCGTGAGGCTGAGAAGGGACTCCAGCGTCGGAACTCTGAAAACCGGCATCAACGACACAATCACAATCAGGATGATGGGCAGCAGGACGGCGAAGCCGAGGAACAGAAGAACCACTGCTGATATTGGATAGCGCCAGCGGCCCAAGTCTAGGAGGCTCTGCCTAAACCCTTTCTGAGATATTGTCACGAACCTGTAGGATTGTCGAGTGTAATGCCTGTATAGAACAACCAGCAAGGCGCTCAGCAGGAAGAACAGCACCGCTATGCTGCTTCCCTTACCCACGTCGGTTGCGTACCCTGATGTGATGACTTTGTACACGTAGGTAGGCATGACCCAGATGTTGGCCGGTATTCCTAGGAAAGCAGGCACGTCGAAGATCTCTATAGACCTGATTACGTTGAGCAGCGTCACAGCTAGAATAGCAGGCCTGAGGACTGGAAAGATAACCTGCATAACGATTTTGAATGTTCCGGCGCCTGAGACCTTTGCTCCTTCAACTAGCGAGTAATCCAGCGATTTGAGGGATGAGCTTATGATGATGAACGAGAGAGGTGCTTCGAAAAGCCCCATAACCCACATCATTCCGGGCATCGAGTAGATGTTGAAGGGCCTCTCGGACAGGTTGAGCATCTGTACTAGGTAGTTGTTTATGAATCCTATTCGGGGGCTGAACATGAAAACGTATCCGACTGCTAGGAGAGACATCGGAATCATGAACGGAAGGATGGCCAGAACCTCGATAACCCGTTTAAACGGTATGTTTGTCATGTTCACCAGAAAAGCAAGTATGAAGCCGTAGAGCACAGCGATGGCTGTAGCACCGGCCGCATAGACCACAGTCGCCAGCAACACTCTGTATAGCTCGCTTTCAAACAGAACTCCGGCGTAGTGGGACAACGTTAGGGTTCCCGGCTGTCCGGGAGAGGTGGACCAGAAGCTGCCGAAAACAAGGAAGGCGACAGGCCCGATAGTCAGCCATGCAACGGTTGCGACTACAGCTATTATGATGATGTTCGTGGCTGAAAAAATGGTGGTGTGTTTCGCCGTCAAGTTTTGTTTCTTCAGCCCTGCTTCCTAGGGTAGCCTCTGTCGGAAGGCTGCGAGCTCTGACTCGGAGACCAGCGGTATTACCTTTATACCTACTTTTTGGTAGCCTTGGTTTACTTTATGCAGCTGTATTGTCGGGTCTATCACTGCAGGCAGCTCTCCCACGCCTTGAAGAACCTTCATCCCCTCGTACAGCAGGAACTGTATCAAAAGTCGTGCGGCGTTCGGGTTGGCTGGACGTGCAGCCATAGCCACCGCAGTCGGATGTATGAACGTCGGGTCCGGCCAAACTGTGTTCACAGGCCTTCTCTCCAAGGCTTCGCCCAAAGCGTTCGAGTGATACGCCAGACACACCTCGGCCTCGCCTGTTCCGCATGCAGTGGCAACCCTCTGCGCAACGTTGTGCCAGACGGCGTCGTTAGCCTTCAGCTTACGCATCCAGTCGAAGTACTTGGTCTCCCCCCATGTCTTCATCAAGTACATGTGGAAAATTCCTGCCGAGAGATGGGTTTTCGGGTCTAGCACCCATATCTTCCCCTTCCAACGTGGGTCAGCAAGGTCTTCAAGCGTTTTCGGAGCCCTTTCTGCGCTAACTAGCTGCTCGTTGTAGATTATCACGTAAGCCAGCAGCCTTATGCCGAAGCCGTAGGGAAGAACCAAGTCGCTTGGAAATCCTTCAGGCAGTCTGACGTTTGGAACCACCGCATACCCTAGGTCGTATGCAGGCTTCACAGCCGTGTCGGTTGCGAACACCACATCATACGCATAGACGCCGCCGCTGTACTCTGTCCTTATCTTATCCAGCACAACTGTCGCATCGGCTCGCCAGAACTCAAGCGTTATCCCCGGAAACCTCTGCTCAAACACTTTCTTAAACTCCTGCAGCTGCGGAACAGGTATGGAGGAGTACATGATTACTTTTCCTTCTCTTCTAGCGGCTTCGACGAGCGCAGGGTCGTAAAGCACTCTATCGCCCGTCGTAGGCGTTAGAGTCACAGTTGTTGTAAGCCTTACAGTAGCTGTTTCAACCCTCGTTGTCGCTACCGTGAAGGTGTTCACCACGGTCACTGTTCTGGCTGCGCCGGCCTGCTGTGCCGGAGCCATGGAGACGCTGCCGAAGTATCCTCCCAAAACCCCAACCACCAATGCTACAACCACGGCTACAACTGCGACTGAAGTTTTCACCTGCCCTTTCTCCGCTGACATGTTTAGCTCTGATTGCTAGAGGCTTAAATACTTTCTCGAAAGAGTTTTTCAACAGTTATCTACGGCTTTGACCGGATGTGGTTATGAAGTTTGGAGTGGTTGTGCCCAACGCCACTGGAGGTGTTCGTGGCGAAACACCGCCTTCGATGACGGAGATTAAGCGTTTCGCATCTACTGCTGAGAGCCTTTGGTTTGACGGCTTATGGGTCATAGACCATGTGCTGACAGCCGAGCCGATATATTCGACGACTTGGCTAGACCCTTTGGTGACACTTTCCTACCTAGCCGCTAACACTACCACCATAAGGCTTGGCACATCGGTTGTTGTTCTTCCCATAAGGGTTCCGGCTGTTTTCGCTAAAGAGGTTTCATCGCTCGACGTTGTTTCAGGCGGAAGAGTGGTCGCCGGCGTTGGCAACGGCTGGTGGGACAAGGAGTTCGAGGTATGCGGCGTCCCCAAAAGACAGAGAGGAGACCGGGTCGAGGAGTACATTCAGATAATAAAGAAGCTCTGGACTGAGAGAAACGCATCCTTCAAAGGCCGATACTACAGCTTCGAGAACATCAACTTAGAGCCGAAGCCCATCCAGAAACCTCACCCACCCATATGGATAGCCGGAGGATCAGCAGTGGGAAAGGCCAGCGTCGTCTACCAAGTAAACGCAGAAAGAGTGCTGAGACGAATAGCAAGGTACGCCGACGGCTGGATAGCACGGGCCTACACAGACCTAGAGCAGGTTGAGAACGACTGGAAAACCATTCAACGACACGCCGCCAGCTTCGGCAGGAGCGTGAGCGAAATCGTCTTCGCCCACATAAACTGGATGTGCCTGTCCGAGGGGAGGACGGAGAATGAGCTGAGACAGCTTTTCTCACAGTCGCTTAACATTCCGTTCGAAGACACTAAGAAGGAGGCTTTGCTTGGGACTAAACGGCAAATCGTGGAGAAGCTGGAGGGCTTGGCGAAGATAGGGCTTCAGTACATGATCGTATGGCCCACTCACGCCGACTACGGCCTCTTGGATTTTCTCGCCAAGGACGTCTTCCCGAGCTTCTGCTAGCTACTCGAAAACAGTTATCCTGAAAGGCTTTCCTGTGGAGGGGCAGGCGCTGGCCCCAATCAGGCAGTTTATCTCAGCCCTCAGGTCGATGTAGTCGCCGGGCTTGCTTCTGCCGGGAAGTATGCCCATCCTACCTGTCTTAGGGTCTATTTCGACTGTCTGGAAGATGTTCAGAGGCTCCGGTATGTCTTCGGGCGCTATCCCGTACGGCGAAAGAGCTTCTATGAGTATTTCAAAACATCCGAAGCTAGGCCTGCCTAGAGGCCCGCCAACCTGAAGCGACGAAGAAAACCCGCTGTACTCCTTGCTCTCGTAAACCCACCTGCTGCACATGCCGTACTGTAGGTCGTGTATGCCGTAGGTGTCTTCGGTTATCGTCATCATCACGGTGTTAAATCTGGAGTAAAGCTTGTCGCCCTTCGAGACGAATATCTTGCCTTGGTTGGCCTTCGTACGAGCTTGGGAAAACCGTTCACGGTGGTTGTCGGCGTTTATCACGACGAAGTCCACTATCTGCCCGCCTTCAACCTCGGAAACCCTGACCACTTGGCCTTTCTGGGCTACGTAGGCTACGCCGCTCCTAGCGGCGACAACCCGGTCGAAAACCGGCTTCAAACTTGAGTTAAAAAAGGTTTAGATTTTTACGGGGTCGTGGACGTGCCGTGCGTCCTCCCAAGTCGATGTGATGTACTTGAAGATGTTGCCCTCCCACCTGCCCATGGTGATTATCGGATGGGCTTGGCCCTCCGAGTCGAAGATGCGTCCCGGCGGGTAGTTGAACGTGAGCTCAGGCACGTCCCACGTGGTCAGCTTGTGCAAGGCGTCGATGACCTTTGGAACATCGTCAACAGTTCCAGCTTTCTGCAAAGCTCTGGCCAAGATGTAGACGGAGTCGTATCCTGTGGAAACCCAGCTGACGTATACAGAGTCGGGATACTTCTTCTTGTAGGCGTCTCTGAGGTACCTTATTCTCGGTGTTGCGTTGGGAAGGTCTGCAGCCGTTCCGAAAAGGTCGATGTAAAGTCCTTCGTAGAAGCTTACGTCGCCTCCCATCAGAGGCGTGCCGAAGTCTGGCTCAGCAAGGCTTTGCGACAGCCAGATGTAGTTGGGAGCCTGCCCCTTCGGAGGCAGAAGACCGACTGTCCTAGCCTGCTTGATTATGTTGACGTGGTCCGGCTCGAACCCGTGCCAAATCAAAGCATCGAAATTCAAACCCCTCAGCTTTGTCAGAATCGGCACGAAGTCAGCTTGTCCAGAAGTGTAGCGCTCGTCGGCGACTATCTCAAACCCTGCGGGTGGAAGAAGTTTCTCAACGTACAGAATTGCGTCGGCGTGGTTCTTGTCGATAAGCATAGCAATCCTTCTAACACCCTTTTGCCTAAGCCATCGTATCTCAAGCTCGAAAAGGTCGCTTATGTCGAAGGTATTTCGGAAGAAGTTCGGAATGCCTTTAACGGTTCCGGGGTCATAGCCTCCCGCAGCTATGACCAAAGCCTTGGGGTGTTTCTCTTTAATTATGGGTC
>JANWZU010000183.1 GCA_025054795.1 Candidatus Caldarchaeum sp. | reverse complement strand
CCGAGAGATAAACCTCGGCGCCGGGGTCAACCTTTTTCACAACCTGCTTGAATGTCTCGAGATGTTTGTCCAAGTTTTCAAAAACCTCTCTTCTGCGCAACGCCTCCTTGACTAAATGTCATCGGACAACTTCCGTCACCCTCTTCCACCAGCTTCTGCGCTTCTTCTTTCCTAAACTCCCTGACACCGTAGCGGGAGGAGATGTAAGCATCCTCAAGCACGCCCAGCTCCATCATGCAGTTGTTCAGCAAAGTGTAGATTGTTTTGTCCCCTGTAAGCTCGGCGAACATTTCTAAAAGACGTCTAACGCTGTGAGTTCGTGGGAACTCTACGCCTTTCTCAAGCGGCTTAGCCTTCAGATGGAGCTGCAGAGCCTGTTCTAAGCTGAATGCAGCAAGGTCATACAGACCCATGTGTATCTGTTGTTCGGCTGTTTCGAGAAAACCTCTCGACTTTCTGATTAGGATGTTGACTTCCTCCCGCTTAGCCAACCGGTAAACTAGTAAAAGAGGACAAATATATGTAATGCATTCTCCTAAGCGCCCGACAGTATGAAGAAACAAAAACGTAAATCCATAGCGTTGAATCTATATATCTCCGCTGGTTGACGGCGTGGTCGGCGATGCTCGAGACGGCGGCTGTGGGTTTTGGTGCTGGTGTTGTTTCGACGGCGTTGATGAGCATTCTTCAGCTGCCTTTCTGGCGCAGGTGGTCTGTTGTAGGCGTCCTCGAATGGCATGAGAACGTGTGCATCGCCGCACGTGTTTTCAACCGCAGGCCTGAGGAGATGCTCGCCCACAGTTTTCTGTTCCATTTTCTCAACGGCGGGCTTGCTTCGATGTTCTACGCCTTGGCCGTGCACGGGCTGGGTTTTCTCAAATGGCTCGATGTCTGGGTTTTGGGCGTGCTTTTCGGCCTCTTCCTCTGGATCGCCACGCTCGCCCCCATCCACAAACCCATAACAGGAGTGTCGATAACACGCCATCCGCTCGGGCCGTGGCCGGCGGCAGTAAGCATACTGCTCCACATCGTCTACGGCCTTTCTACAGCCTACGTCGCCGAACTAGCGCTTTGACACACTACATCGCTCAGCAAACCATAGACAAGGCTGGTTGAAGCGTCTTCATCGTCTTCGCATCAGGGCCGACGCAGCCAGAAACAGGCCGAGCACCACGAGCACCAATCCTATCAGCTCAACGATGAGCCTCCAGCTAACCGCCAACCCCACGACGACAAGCACCAACCCAGCCAGCAGCAAAGCCAACTGTCTAACATCCATAACCCATCAACCAACCTATATGAAAATCGCTAGAGTCCTCGGGTCTGAGGCTATTTCGAGAAACGTTGACGCACCGATGATGTCGTCAACCACGTCGACCAAGTCCTCCTTACGCATGCCGAAGAGGTTCATGGTCGGCGAGCATGCGTAGATTTTGACACCGCTCTGCTTAGCCATCTTCAGCATGTCAAACAGGCTGGGCATTCCGCCTTTGCTGAGAAGCTGCTCCAGCTGCTCCTTGCTCACGCCGAGGTCGACCGACGGCCCGATTGTCTGAGCCGTCTGCTTCGTCAAAAGCTTCATCCCCCCGAACGTGAAGTAGACGTAAGCCTCCTTCCCCTGCGCAACAGCAGTCGTTGCAAGGATTAGGGCGGGGTAGAGGCCGTCGGCGGTTCCACGGCTTGCGACGATGACCAGCCGGTTTTTCTCCTCAGCCATCTTCACTTCACTCTCTCGATGAGGAACCTGTAGACGACGGGTTCTGAGCCGACTGTCTCGACTGAAAGGAGCTTGTTTCCCGTTTTCCTGGCCCACGACTCGAGGTCGGGTTTGGAGGCGGGGTCTGTTGCGACGACTTCGATGACCTCGCCGACCTTAACTTTCTGAATTGCTTCACGTGTTTTCAGCACGGGCATCGGGCACATCTCACCCTTAACATCAACTGTGAGAACAGGCTTGACCACAGCCATGGCTTTCAAGAGGTGGCGACAAACTTAAAAACCTTCAAGAAACAGCACACAGCGCAGAAACAACTTCGAATACACATAAATAACTAGTTGATGAAGAATAAGCTGTAGGTGTTCTTGGCCTGACTTTAGTTGTTCGAGAGCGGTATGGCCTGTGGGTTTTCTTCCTTCTCGCCTTCGGGTTTTCGTGGTTGTTCTGGTTTCCGCAGGCCTTGGTGTCCGGCGGGCTGCTGAATCTTCCAGAGGCTTTGTCCGGTTTCTTGCAGAGCCCGTTCAACCCGGCGGCCTTCGGCCCAGCCGTCGCAGCATTCACACTAAGCTACCTCAACCGCGGCAAAACAGGAGTCAAAACCCTTCTCAGAAAATTCCACCTCAGGTTCGGGAAAACATGGCTGCTCCCGATTTTCCTGACACATCCCGCCATAGCTGGAGCCTCCCTACTTCTAGCCGTGGTCAGCGGAGATTCCCCGCCTGTGTTTGAGGCGTTGATGAACCCTGTTTTCGTGGCGGTTGCATTCGTATACATTTTCTTCCTCGGAGGCCCGTTCCAAGAGGAGTGGGGCTGGCGTGGCTACGCTCTCGAAAGGCTGCAGAACCGCTGGAACGCCCTCATGTCAAGCCTGATGCTTGGAATAGTG
>JANWZU010000181.1 GCA_025054795.1 Candidatus Caldarchaeum sp. | reverse complement strand
AAGCATCCCCATCGTAGCCATGGTGGTTCCGAAGACTCCGCCGAGGAAAATGTCAGACAGGTTCACAGACCTAGCCCACTCAACGCCGAGCAGGAAGGAGGATGCAATCGCAACCACAACCGTAATAACAGGAAGAGCGGTCGAAATCATTCCCACCGAAAGCCCTGAGACAACAGTCAGCGCAGGGCCTGTCTCACTGTTCTTGGCGATCAAAACAACGTGGGAAGACCTGAGGCTCGTGTAGATTTCGCTGTAAAACATTATCAGTACTCCGGCCAAAAGGCCTATAATCATGGTAACGAAGAGCGGCAAGTAGCTGGCTCCGAAGACCGTGCTGGAGACGGCGAACATCAAGACTCCGGCGACGATGGAGGTGACTATGAGGCCGTTGCGCAGCGGCTCGATCGAGTCCTTGAAGCTTTTCTGGTAAATAGCCCAGCCAACGCCAGCTAGGGTTGCGATTACTCCGACAGCTCTGACGAGCAGAGGAAGCACGACGTAGTTCTCGTTTATTGCTTGGAAAAGTATGATGGAGATGACTAGGGCGACAATCATCCCTCCTAGGTTTTCAGCTGTCACGGACTCGAAAAGGTCTGCGCCTCTTCCCGCCTCGTCTCCGACGTTGTCTCCCACCTGGTCCGCTATGACGGCAGGGTTTCTTGGGTCGTCTTCAGGTATGCCCACCTCAACTTTTCCGACGAGGTCTGCGCCTATGTCGGCGCTCTTCGTGTAAATTCCTCCTCCAAGCTGTGCGAAGAGGGCAGCTAGGCTTGCTCCGAAGCCGAACCCAGCCAGTATGCCGGGGTCTCGGAAAACCCAGTAAAGTATCGTAAGGCCAAGCAGGCTCATGGCGATTACCGCTAGGCCGAGAGCCGCTCCTCCCATCGTGGAAACCCTCAACGCACTTACCGAGGATTTCGAGGCCGCAATCGTGGTTCTGACGTTGGCCCGTGTCGCAGAATCCATGGCTATGGTTGCTGCGATTATGGAGAACAAAACTCCTAGAAGGAAGCTTCCACCAATCTGTATGCCGTAAGTAAAGCCGCCCATCTGGGGAAAGGCGGAGAAGCTTGCAACAATCAAGACGAAGATGAACCCGGCTATTGTGAAAATCGTTCTGTACTGTCTCTTTAGGTATGCTATTGCCCCTTCCCTGATGGCTGACCAGACAGCGACAAAGCTGGGCCCTCCTTTCGGATAGCGGTTCACGACGGCGACAAACCCCAAGGCTGTCAGCGCACCAACAACCCCGAGAACCAGCGACAACGTCAGAAAATCCATCATCATTTCGAAGTATCTGGGAGAAAAACTCCTATAAGAGTTTAAAACAGTAAATCCCCCGTCTCTGACGTCAACAAATGCTTGTGTCTGGCAAACCGATTTATTCCAGCGTCGACAACGAAAAGCTGTTGAACCCGCTTCCGTCAGGACAGGTTTGGGCAAGAAACTGGGTCATATACTCGGCGCTAGGAACTCCTCAGATAGACGTGGCAAAATGGAAACTCAAGATTTCCGGGCTGGTGGAGAAGGAAACCGAGTACAGCTATGAAGAGCTGCTACGTATGGCCGATGTCGAATACATCAAACCTTTTCACTGCGTGACGAAATGGAGCATCGACAACGTAAGATGGAGAGGTGTCCGAATCAAAACTCTTCTAGATGTTTCGAAGCCTACTAAGGAGGCACGGTGGGTTATGTTCGTATGCGCAGACGGCTACACCGCCCCCGTTCCTCTGGAGGACAGCCTGCAAGATGACGCTATCGTTGCGTTGGAGATGGACGGCAAGCCGCTGTCGGTGGACCAAGGTTTTCCCGCCAGGCCTTTCATACCTCATCTCTACGGATGGAAGAGCGCTAAATGGCTGACTGAGATTGAGGTCATTCCTGTCTACGTTGACGGGTATTGGGAGATGTATGGATACCACGAGAGGGGCAACGTGTGGGAGGAAGAAAGGTTCAAGGGTGATGGTTTCAAGCACAGCAGGCGAAGAGCGGCGGGAATCATTCAACGTCAAATCTGACGAAGCTCGGCATCCCTTTTCTTGCAGCACCAACGTACAGGATGGGTTTGTAAACCCGGAAACCCCAGTACTCTTCAAAGTCTTCGACGGCGTATGCGGCCCTCACCTCGGCTGCGTAGAAAACATGGTCCCCAACATCTCTGCTCCAGTCAACGACGCACTCGACCCATGCAACAGCGTCCTCTAGGACAGGTGCTTTAACCACTTCACCCCATCGGTATCGAAGACCAAGCCTACTCAACTTGTCGGCCACGCCTACTTCGGTGGGCTCAGCTAGTTTTCGGACTGCTTCGAGGCTCTGGTAGGAGACCCAGCAGGCTGAAAAACACCCTGAAAGGTCAACAAGCCTTTTAGTCCTCTGCTGCCTACCTAAGGCAACGCCGACCATGGGAGGCTCGAGGGAGACAGGCATGATGCTCGTGGCCAGGAGGGCGCCAACTTCGTTCCGGTGTGCTGAAGCCACGACCGCCGGCGACTGCGGGTAAAAAAGCCTGTGAACCCTCTGGCCGGGAATCTTCCTAAACACTCCACACACCATCTTCGAGCAGCTTAACTGCCTCGTCAAGACATCTAACTCTGATTATGTTCTTCCTCTGTGCAACTTCTCTGTTCCAAGGCTGGTCGTAGACCAGAAGAAGGCGGTCTGTTTTTTGAAGCTGCTCAGCAACGCGTGGAGAGTCGTCTATGTACACGTCGTACACAAAGTTAGCTTTGGAGGATTTGAGCGGAACCCATGTGAACATCCGGTACGGGACGCCGTGATGTCTGAGCCATTTTTTTACGGCGTCGATCGTTTCAGCCGGTCTCTGGGTCAGAACGTCGACCTCGCCGAAGCTATGAAGCTTCTTCACGTCCTCCGCCATATCGTCTTCTATAGGCTGTATCTCAGTCCATCTGGACCACGCCTTCACAATCATCTTCATGAACTGCTGTCTAGTCATAGAAAGCCTATGCCAGAACTCCCACTCGGTTATGGC
>JANWZU010000173.1 GCA_025054795.1 Candidatus Caldarchaeum sp. | reverse complement strand
AGAGCTGGGTCGACGTATGCGTAGGTTTCGTATCCGATTACTGGTATGATGGTTGCCAAAGCTAGGAAAGCAGCTCCGAGAAAGACAATTTCGAAAGGCGATGTGACGCTGCAGCCTATAATCGTTAGCCTCTCCCCGCCGATGTCGTTAACCACCCTCCTCAGAACAAGCGAGACCATAGGCTCGTAAAACTCGGGGTTGAAAGACCCTCCTGTGAGGTTGGCTGGAAACGCCAGCCAGAAAATAAGAGCAACTATGAAGGAGACGATTACCACTTTAACCCTGTCCTTGAGCTCTCTTAAATGCTCGATTAGGGGCATCTCCTTGTCTCTGCTCAACGCCCCGACCTCTACCCCTTGTTCAGTCGACTGAATATAACGTTATGCTGTTTTCTGCGACTTATCGATTATCGCCTTGGCTATCTCCTCCCGTGTAAGCCCTTCCGTCTGTATGTTCAAAGCCCTAGCGACCTCAAGCAGCTTGTCGTCGGGCGGTTGCTGGGATGCTGTGGGCTGAAGGGATGCGGCCTTCGATATCTCTTCCTCAAACCCCTTCGACGCCTTCTCAAACTCCTTCTTGGCTTGTCCAAAAGACCGGGCTATTTTCGGAAGTTTCTCGGGGCCCCAGAGGAACAGGACAAGCACTACTACGGCGACCACAATCCACTCGATTCCCTGAATCGCCATAAACCCTTCCGCAGAATAGGATGGAGCTCCTTTTAATAAGCTTTACAGGTCTATCAAAGCATAACGGCTCCGCCGTCAACAACTACAGTCTGGCCGTTTATGAATGAGGCTTTGTCGGAGCATAGCAGGGCCGCCGCCGAAGCCACTTCCTCGGGCTTTCCCCACCTCCTGAGGGGGCTTTCCTCGGCTAGCTTGACGTATTCCTCTCGAGATGTGGAGGACACAGTAGCCTCTGTCTCTATGCTTCCGAGAGCTAGGGTGTATGACCTTATTCCTAGCCCGCCGTACTCTCTCGCTGTATGTTTGGTTAGGGCGATAACAGCCGCCTTGGCGAGAGTGTATGCAAGGCCTTTGTCGTAGCCCGTCAGAGCCGGTGTGGAGGCAACGTTCACGACAACACCGCCGCCTTGCCTAATCATAGTTGGAACTGTGTGCTTGGTCATGAAGAAGGAGCCGACCAAGTCAACCATCATCACTTTCATAAGGTCGTCAACCGTGTGGTCGACGAGCCTCTTGCTCCAGAGCTCCTCCTCAATCACATAACCTGCTACATTCACCACGACGTCGACGCCTCCTAACCTTAGTAAAGCTGCTGCGACGAAGTCGGAGACAGACTTTTCGTCGGAGACGTCGAGATAGCCTGTTAGCAGGGCCCCCGCATACTCACGCCCAACACGCCGAAAGAGATCCTCAAGCCTCGAGATACGCCGGGCTCCAGCTGCCACCAAGGCTCCTTCACGTAGAAATTCCTCGACAACGGCTCTCCCTATGTCTCCAGAGGCTCCTGAAACTAAGCATCTCTTGCCGGCCAGCAGAGCCATGTTTTCAGAAAGACCATAGCATGCTTATATAGACGATGGGCGGAGTGACGGCGGATGTCGAAGGAACTCAGGTACATCGTGAGAGTGCTCAACACGGACGTCGACGGCACGTTGAAGATACCCTACGCCCTAGCTAGGGTGAAGGGTATAGGGGTGAACCTAGGCTACGCTATCGCTCGGGTCTCTGGCCTCGACCCTGATGTCCGGATAGGCCAGCTCTCCGACAAGCAGCTTGAGAAGCTCGAGCAGATAGCCCGAAACCCCGAAGCCCATGGGATACCGGGGTGGTTTCTCAACAGGAGCCACGACCCCTCAACAGGGCGTAACCTTCACCTGCTGGGCGCGGACCTAGATCTGGCTGTGAAGGAGGACATTCAGCAGATGATTAGGACACGTAGCTGGAAGGGGATTAGGCATTCGTTGGGGTTGAAGGTTAGGGGTCAGCGTACGAGGACGACTGGCCGCAGCGGCATGACTGTTGGCGTTTCTAGGAAGGCGGCTCAAGCTCAGGCTCAGGCCCAGCCTAAGGCCGAGGAGAAGACCTAGGTCTGTTGACGAGCCAACTCCGCTCCCTTAACCAAGTTAACCTGCTTATCGAAAGCCACATCCCATCTTCTCGTCCTAAGTCCACAGTCGTTGCAAGCAACAACTAGTCCAGGGTCTTTCATGACTTTAGCGGCGTACAGAAGCCTGTCTCGCACCAGCTCGGGGGTTTCCACGAAGTCGGTGTGAACATCGACTACACCCGGAGCTATCTTGAAGGGAAGGGAGTACTCGCTGAACTTCTTGAGCACGTTGAACCCTACCCGGGCCTCGTCATCTAAACCTAGCTTAGATGTGTCGGCGTTAGAGCATGAGATTGACAGCACGTCGGCTTTAAGCTCGAGAAGGGCTGGAAAAAGAGCTTCGTAGTTGGTGTAGCAGATGTGTACGGCGATTTTAGTAGATATCCCTTTGACGGTTTCGTTGAGGCTTTCAACGACGAGTTCGGATTCGTAGGGCTTGGTAGCTGCTGCAGGCTCATCCAGCTGGATGTAATCAACGCCCTCGCTAGCCAAGGCCTGTACTACGGGCCTTACGACGTTGACAACTAAGTCGTGGACAAAGTCTCCCCTAGCTCTCTGCTGTCTTTCGAAAAAGTCTTCGCCAACCGTGTTCTTGATGTAGTGTTCGTCGAAGGACCAGTCCGCCAGCGTGTAGGCGGCTGTGACGGGGACCTTAAGCTTCCTTCTCGCATGCCTTTTATTGAACCGTAGCTCATCGACATGGTATGGTTTGACCAGACGAGGCTTTTTGACAACGGCAGCTTTCTTGTAGTACTCGTTGTCCCACACCCGCACAATGCCACGGAACTCAAACCCCTCAACAAAGTACAGCGGATACTCGTACATCTCCATCCTCCGCTGCTCGCCGTCGTAGACAACGTCCAGCCCTGCTTTCTCAAAAAACCTCAAACCAAAAAGACAAGCCCAATCTCTAAGCTCTTCATCCGTGGCCTTGTTGGCTTTAACCGCCTCCACGAGCTTCTCGTAGTTCTCGACTCCGAGCATCCTCCCCCATCTCTCAGCCTCAGCGACAGCTCTGCCAACGTCTCTGACGATGAAGGGAGCCTTGTTCAGGCTTCCAACTTCCATCGCCGTGAAAAGCTTCATAATCTCTCAGCCGCCCTTCTCAAAACCTCGCCAAGTCTTTTAACCTTATCCTCAGAAGACTCGAAGGGAAGAAACTCAAGCTCACACGACGGCCCGACATCAGCTTGTTTAAGCCCTGTCTTTGAGAAAAAACCTTCCAAGATTCTGACCGTCGTCTCCACGTCTTCCATCAAGGTGTTTCTGCCGTCAAGCACGCCTAGGTAAAGCCTTTTGTCTAAAGAGTATTCTGCAAGACTGTTCAACCTTGTTTTGAAAACGTCTACTCCGATGACGTCTGCAGGGAAGTCAAGTACTTCTGGAAGTATGTTGGAGAGGTTGCCGAACGGCATGTGCAGCATAAGCTCACATCTAACTTTTTCCTTCACCATCCTAACGCATTCTTTAGCTATCTCCAGATGGTCTCTGGGGATTTTTTCGAAAACAAGGCTTGGTGCTGTGAGCTGAAGCTGTTCAACCTTTTCCAGAGATGAGGCTGTCTGCGCAAGGCAAGCCGCCCAGTCGTATGCCTGCTTTTCAAGGCTGTTGTACCATCTGTCTTCGGATAGGACGGCTGCGGTGTAAGGGTCTGGAAGAATAAGTTTGAAAGCATGTACGCCGTCGGGGTTGAAAAACTTGGCGTCCAAGCTTTGTCTAAACGTGAGGCGGTTTTTTACGACGAGTTTCTTGAAAAAGACGTTATTGTCGAACCATCTTGAAAGGCCGTCCACCTCCAACCCGTCTAAGGCTGTTGAGAGTGGTCTGAACAAGTCGTCCCAAAGCAGCATTCCGTCGACCACGTAGGTTAGGCCGTTCTCGGCTTGAAGCCGAACAAGCCTATTTACCGTGGTTTCAAACTCATGCTCCAGTCTTTCGAAACTCGTCTTACCTTTCGAATAATCACGAAGAAGCTTGATTAAACCAGCAGGCCTTGGGAAAGACCCGACAAGATAACCTCTCAGCTCCACGTCTACATCCTCCGCTCAGAGCTATGTCCGGGGAAGTAGCTTGACTTTGGGTCGATGTAGTTTTTAGCTACGTTGACAGCTATGGCGGCCTGTGCAAAACCTGTGACCAGAAGTGCCAGCTTGACCGAGTCGGTTTGACTGGCTATGTCCCCTGCTGCGTATACTCCTGGTATGTTTGTCTCGCATCTACCGTTTATCTTGATGGCGTTGCCGTCCATCTCGAGACCCCATTTCTTGAACAGAGAAACGTCGACGACATGGCCCAGCTGAAGGATCATGGCGTCGCACTCGATTTCCTGCTCCTCCCCTGTTTTGTTGTTGAAGACCTTCACGGCTTCCAGTCTATTATTTCCTCGAGCCTCCTTCACCTCGTATGGAACGAGAACTTTTACAGGTGAGTGGAACAACTCGATCACGCTCCCCTCGTGAGCCCTGAACTCAGTCCTCCTATGAACCAAATAAGTCTCCCTAGCGATATCCTTCAGGTTCAGAGCCCAGTCGACAGCCGAGTCGCCGCCGCCGACTATGACTATCCTCTTGCCTTTGAACTCCCACTTGTCTTTCACGAAGTAGTAAACACCCTTGTTCTCGAACATTTCTACGGATGGATTGCCTAGCTTCCTTGGCGTGAATGCGCCGTGACCAGCTGCTATTAGAACTGTTTTGGAAAAATGCACTCCCTTATCAGTCGTCAGTTCTATGATGCCTCCGTCTATCCTCGACAAATTAATAACTTTTTCTGAGAAAAGTATTTCGGGTTTGTAGGCTGACGCCTGTTCATACAGCTGACGTGCAAGGTCTTTCGATAGTACCTTCGGAAACCCCGCTACGTCGTAGATAAATTTGTCAGGGTAGAGGACGGTTAGCTGTCCTCCGTAAACGTCGAGCGCTTCCAACACCTTAGTCTTCATCCCCCTCATACCAGCTGCGTAGAAGGCTGCAAACAACCCTGTCGGCCCGGCCCCTATAATCGTAATGTCGTAAACTTCGAGAGTTTTTTCGCCCACATGCTTAACCGGTTCTCAGCAGGCTTTAAACATGAAAGTTAGGAGGGAGGTTTGAAAGGAAGCCCCAGTTCAGCTGTGTCAGCCAAGTCTTCGCAGATCCTAGCCAGATGCGAATATACTTTGAACATGGTAGCTAAGGCTTGTGTTTGGGGAGCTTTCTTAAGAAAAGCATCTCCTCTTCTCTGGAAATCTGTTCTGACGCTAGTTATCTTAGTTATTTTCTCCATGTCTTGGCTGAAGAATGCGTCAACCGGCCCTGTCCCCATAGATGTTATCAGCTGGGCGAATTGTTTCAAATCCTTACCCAAATCTTCATCTATTTCCCTAACGTTCTTAAGAGCCTCTTTCGCTATCTCGGCGGATTGGTCTCCTGCGTCCTCTATGAATTTAGCTGCAACCCTGAGGTCCATGAGCAGCAAAGGAGATGCTTCGAGTCTCTTGGCAAGGGTCGGGTCGACTATGGCCGACCTGATCGTCCTCACGAGTGTGAAGTACAGCCTGTCGACTTCTTCGTCCCGCTGTACGACAAGCTTGGCTAACGAGTTGTTTTTCCTAAGGTATGCGTCTACAGAGTTTTCAACCATGCCGAGAACAAGTGTATGTTGACGGCGTAGAAGCTTCTCTGGGGCTACGAGCTCTCTGTCGAGCACAACCTGTATTTCAACCCTTGTTGGAGTTTCATCCACTATCTCTGCACCCGCCAACCCTCTTACGGCTTTCTTCACATTCGCAAGCTCCGTATCGTCCATGGACATGGCTGACTTTATCCTAATGGTGTTGTAGCCGTAAAGATAAGCTCCTAATATCATCTGGCTCACGTGAGGGCCAAGAAGTATCTCGACCTCGTGGTTCTCAGAGGTTCTCTCTTTCTCAGGGTAGACAACCACGCTTCCGTCCTCAAGTGTCTTAAGCACAACAGTAGAACCCCTCCTAATTCCCATCCTCATAGCCCACTCCTTTGGAAGCGTGATCGAGAAGGAACTTCCACCTGTAAACTGGACTGTCCTCCTAATCTCCATGTTAGCTTTGTTTGAGACGTTTGGTTTAAGGCTTGCGAGCTTCCCGACAGCCTTGCCTAGATATGTTTATAACTTGACTATCTCGCCTGATAGGTTTAGATTACAACATGCCCAATTGGGGATGCTCTACAAAGGTCGGGGAGAAAGACAACGAGGTCAGAGCTAGCCTCAGAGAGGTTGACATATCCCCGAAATGGGCTAGGGAAGTCTGCGAGGCAGTCAAAGGCCTCAGCATCCCAGAGGCCAAGAACCTCCTTTCAGACGTGTTGGAAAGGAGGAGAATGATAAGGTACGGAAGGTACATTAAAAAGCGTGCCCATCACGCTCAGACCAAAGGCCCCGGCGGATACCCAGTCAAAGCCTCCCGGTTCATGCTCAAGCTGCTGAACAGCCTTGAAGCCAACGCAGAGTTCAAGGGCCTAGACCCGGAGAGGACCGTAATCGTCCACGCCGTTTCCCATAAAGGCCGGGTTGTGAGGAAAAACATCGAGAGAGCCTTCGGCCGTTCAAGCCCCTACAACAGAACCTACGTTCACATCGAGCTGGCTGGAGTGAGCAAGCCATGACGGTAGTGAAGCAAATTCTCCAAACACGTATCAAAAAGGCGGACATAGAGGAGTATCTCAGGGACAAGCTCAAGTCAGCCCTTTTCGGAGGAGTGAGCATAAGCCTAACACCGGTCGGTACTCGTGTAACCATCTACGCCATGAGGCCAAGCCGTGTGATAGGCCCCAAGGGAAAAGTAATCAAGGAGGTCACCGAAGCCTTGGAAAAGCATTTCAACGTTGAGAACCCCGTTGTTTCGGTGGTTGAAGTTGAGGTTCCCGAGCTCAACCCCTACGTGATGGCTGAGAGGATAGCGCAGGACCTTGAGAGGGGAGTTAGATACCGGAGAGTCGGGTTCTGGGCTGTTAGGAGGATTATGGAGGGGGGAGCCAGAGGAGTGGAGGTACACATAAGCGGCAAGCTTACCTCGGCAAGGTCAAGAACCGAAAAATTCAGCGAGGGTTTTATACCCAAGTCGGGTGAGCTGGCGATGGACTATGTTCTCGAAGGCAAATCTTCAGTCAAGCTAAAGACGGGTGTATTTGGTGTCCGGGTTTTGATATATCCCCCGGACGCTCCGCTCCCTGAGGAGATAAGGGTGAAGACCTTTGAAGGAAGTCAAGGAGCTTAGAGAGCTCAGCGACGATGAGCTGAGAGCGAAGATAGAAGAGTACAAGACTGAGCTGAGGAATGTTAGGACAGACATAGGCAAAGGCGGCTCGGTGCAGAACCCGGCCAGAGCACGTCTAATAAGAAAAAGCATCGCCCGAGCCTACACAATACTGGCTGAAAGGAGGCTGAGGAAAAATGTCAAATAGCCTTTCCCATTCAGACCTTTTCATTCTGGGTAAGAAAGTAGAGGCCGTCTACAACAACAGAGTCTTCATCGGTTTGGTAGTTGACGAAACACGCAACACCATTAAATTAAGGACAGACAAGAAGGAGAGAATTCTTCCGAAGAGTCAGACCAAACTGAGGATTAACCCTG
>JANWZU010000156.1 GCA_025054795.1 Candidatus Caldarchaeum sp. | reverse complement strand
TCGGAGCCGAGCAGAGGCGAAATCGCCGTGAAAAGAACCTGTCCGTCGCCTGTGTTGGAAAGTTTTTCAGCTTCTTTGGAAACGTCAACTCGCTCAGAGTTTGACACTCTCACTCTTCCCATTCCTCGGGAAATTCCGCGGCCCATCAAAAGAAGAAGCTTATCCAGACCAAGCTCGTCAGGTGAAGCAAGGGTAGCCCAGAATTCATGAGATTCATCCAACGCTTCGTAAGAGTACAGAACACCTTTGACTCCAGCCGCCCTTCTCCTGCTCATGTTCAACGAGATGTAGCGAAAACCGCTTACGCCTGCTTCGACAATTCTCCCGTTGTAGAAAACTATCGGTGTTGGATGCAGTTGTTTGAGGGCTCTGTGTCCGCATGGAGGCTCGAAATTTACCAGGTCGCTTGACATGAGACGTTCCGCAGAATCTATTTTAAACGCCGAACCTTGCTGACGGCCTTCTGCCTCGCATTTCTTGCACTGAAAAATGAATGGATGAGCCGGCTTGGACTCTAAGCCGTTAATTACCGGGTAGGCGGGGGATGTGATGATGCTTGGATACATAGCCTCGTTCCTCATCCTTTTTTCGTCTATCATCCGCTCTCTGTAAAGCGCCGCGATGACAGAACCACGCAAGGTAGCGGCGGGTATGTGTTTTGGGATGCCGAGATAGCCGAGACGTGCTCTCCGGAACGGCAGCGCCACAGGAGACTCGAAAACCAGCCTTATTTTATACACGTTCAGGTCCATAGCCATTCACACAGCTCCTCAAACACTTCTTTCAAGGTTTCCGGGATGTCCAACCCGCTGACCTCTTCGATTCTGAGGTCTACGAACGAGGACCTTCCAAACCTGTCTAAACGCAGCTCCGCCAGAGCGAGCAGAAGCAGTTCAAACTCCCTGCCGGAGAGTTCTCTGAAGTTGACCTCTCCCCGGAACACGGTAGGATGGGCTACGCACTCGACGCTGAAG
This sequence comes from Candidatus Caldarchaeum sp., assembly GCA_025054795.1. Lineage (GTDB taxonomy): Archaea > Thermoproteota > Nitrososphaeria_A > Caldarchaeales > Caldarchaeaceae > Caldarchaeum. The sequence goes on along the minus strand of JANWZU010000156.1, from coordinate 4,536 downwards.
AGAGTGTGCTCGCTGGCTGTCGAGCTTTTGTCGTCGATGCCCACCCTTGTCAACGAATGGAATTTAACTTCTCCGTCGGGAACGAAGTCGCTGAAGAAAACCTTCGGATAGGTGATGCCGGGCTTGCCGAAGAGGCTGCACACGTCGCAGTCTTTCATCGAGCGGCTAAACCCTTCCCCGCAGGATGTGAAGCCGTAGGCTTTGGCTATTCTACTTGCAGCGGACCGTAGAGAACCTTTGACGGTTGAGCCGGGAATGTAGGGTATGTGTGCGGTCCTTCTGTCTCTTTTGGCTGGTTTTGATGCGAAAGGAATATCCGGACCGAGCGCTCTAGGGTGCGAGAATCCGACTGAGAGAAGGGCGGCTGGCCGTAGGTTTAACACTATTCGACTCATATGACCCCTCCACCCAGAAGCTTGACCATCAAGTCGACGTCAGCGAGCGGTACTCCAGCTATCTTGTTCAACTCGGTTCCGGAGGTCTTAGCAGCCAATTTTTGAATTAAGAGGTATTCATCCGCATCCTTCATCTTGAATGCGAAAAGCACGCCGTAGGGATGCCAGTCGCCTGCCTGACTAAGCGAATCTCCGACATGAACCGTCTTCTTTATGGCTGTTCTGACTTTTCTCAGCCTGTCGGCTACCTCGTTTGGTTTGTCCTTGGATGCTTTGTAGGCTGCGGTGAATACATCGACGGAGCCGCTGCTGTCCAGATAGCTGCAGAGAAGATGTATCAGGTCATCTAAGCTGTGATTTCCGGCTTCCGCCGCCAGCGGAAGCGGCTGAGCCGTGAGGCCTCTTTCCTTCAGCGATTCATGTCTCTCCTTGACGGATGAACCGCTTATAACACCGGCTTCCACGACGTCGAAACAAATGGCCCCTGCCTTGGACGTCCTGCCCCTCCTTTTCGCCTCTTGGAGCAGCCGTGAAACGGCGTCGATCATGGCCCAGACATCGTGTTTCGGAGGTGCGGCCACCACACCTATGCTCAGGCTCGCCTGCTCTCCCATCTCCCTGTGGAATGCGAGACCGATGTGATGGGCGAGAGGTAATGCTGCCCAGCTGGGGCAGAAGAGAAGCGCGTCGTCGCCGCCGACGTACATCAAACCCAGATTGGTCAAAGCAGCAAACCTTCTTTTCTCCAGGGGCTCTTCCACGGCGTCAACGACTTTTGAGACAGCCTCCTGCAAAGCCTTTTTCAACGCCATGTCAACACGTGCGCTTCTCTCTAAAGCATCGGTGACTGAGAGAGATCTTGCGAAAAACTCCCCCATCAAATTTCCGTCTAACTTAACCAATCCTACGTTTCTGAGCCGGGGCTTTGACCCGGTCGACACACCGCGATTAGATATTATTCCGAGCGCCTCCAAGTCGCTCAAGCTGTGGCCGGATAAAAGCTCCATGATTCCGGCCGAAACATCACTCCACTCAACACCATCGAAAACTTCTCTGGCTGTGAATGAATCACTCCTAAGGCTTATGCTTGAATTCCATTTCTGCTTAAAATGTAAGTTGTCTCCGAACTCGTAGAGGGCGTAGCATGTTTCGCATACTTTTTCACCAGTTTCAAGAGCCTTTTCTCCGTTTTCCATCCTGCAGAGGTCGCATAGCTTTCCAGCGTCAAGCCGAACAGGTTCGTAGCGGTGGTCGTCTTGTAGCTTAGCTATAACCATTCTTGAGCCGAGCTCTCCCACAGTTTTGTGGTAATCAGTCCTCAACACAGTTGAAGCCATGTAAATTCTTATGCGTTGAGCACGATAATTTTCACGCAGCTCATTTAAGACCTCATCCATGACATGGCCCAAATTTCTAGGTAGAATCATGGTAATCACCCCTCCCGAGGTGTAGAGGAACGATTCGAGGGGTATCCAGACATTAGCTCTGTCTTCAACTATCTTCTGGATTGTTAATGGGATGTGGGCTGAGGTAGCGACATCGATCAAAACGCTTGATGCAGAAACCGACCTCAACTCGCTGCTCCTCAATATGAAATCCTGTATTCCTCCGATGTCGAAGAGAAACATCACCAAGTCGTCATCAAGGATATTATCGCTTGGTCTGGGTAAATTCCCATTCTGCACCTGTCTCACAAATTTTGTGGACAACGACTCTACGGTCCCATGACGAGCTTGTTCTACTTGACTCCAAAAATTCCAAGCATCCTCTCCAGACCCATACGCTAGTTTAGGGTTTAACTTAAGTTGAGAGCAAATAGCTGTGATGTCATCCATAATCGTTGCCGCGACGTAGCGGTTTAGCCTGTCGATGTCTGACGACATTCGGTCGGCATTTTTTATTTCTGCACTTTCTAGATGATGTCGTTTCACCGCATCCACTACGTCCTTTAATTCGTCTTCGCTGATGATGTCGGATAGAAGTCGTTCTGCGACTTTTGGAGATGTTTCGTAGTGTTTTCTGTAGTTGAAGGGCTTACCTATGTCGTGCATGATGGCTGAAATCCTTATCTTGGCTGCTTCTTCTCTGCTTTTTCCCGACTGCACAGCGAAGGCCCAAGCCATCGAGGATGTCAGCAGCATGTGTGAGATGAGTGAGGAGGTGTTGGCGCCGGGCCTTGTGTCGGCGGGTATGTTGAACCATGCCTCCTCAACCAACTTGTTAAGCTCGGCGTCGTTGAATACTGCTGAAACTCGGCTTTGGCTAAACTTCGTCAGCGGTTCTCCGTAGCAGTCGCTGACGAACTTCAGCGGTTTTTCCTGAAACGATTTTTCTAAACCAGGCCATAGAAGTCTAGTCATTAGGTATAGTTTCAATGGACTTGGCGCCACCGTCGGTAAAACTTCTCTCATCAAAGGTATTTTGAAGAAAAGGGTTATGCAGTCGGCCAGCAGCTCAAGCCGCTGCTCCAGCCGTTGTCCTGAATGTGAGGCAAAATTGTTGACAGATGTGAGAAAGGTTTTGAGCTTGTCCAGCGTCGCTCCCCAGTTTGCAACGTCTTCCCCTGTTAATTTTCTCGCGTATACGGGTTTTTCCCCAACCACACGTGGCACTATGAAGGCCCTGTAGACTGGGTAGCCCGGTTCGACGAATTCAGGCCATTCCAAGGGGTTGCACCTCGTCCGCTACGTAATATTCACCGTTGAATTCTTTCTCAGCCGAGTCAATGAGTGCTTTTATGACTGTTTGAAGCATTGCTCCTGAAGCTGTTTCGCCGGGTTTCAACGTAGACAGCGGCTGTGAAAGCGTTGAGAGCTTCAAAGAGTTCAGCTGATACTTTACTCGGCCGAAGACCTTTCCCCCTAGCTTCCCTCTGTACTTCAGCCGACCTAGGAGAACAGGCTTTCCGACACCGTCATCGCCTATCGCCAGACCTCTAAAAAGCACCAAGCCGAGCTCGCTTTCGCTAAGGTTTCTGAAACTGATTTCCCCTGTAAAGGCAGAGCCCGGAGGAGCTGCCATCAGCTTCATGCCATACCCATCGCTCACAGGTTGTAGAGAGACTCTTTCACCGACAAAATCTGAAAACTCCAAGAGGCTTGCCAGCCCTTTAGTGCCGAAAATATCGCACATTAGACAGACCATAAACCTACCCCTCGGTGGACATTTAAAATCTCTGTCGTATTCAAGGCCCTTCGACCAAATTTTCCCGTGCCTTCCAAAGGAAGGCATACCTCCGCCGACAGAAAGACAGCTCCTTACTCTGCCTTCTTTGGGGATGAAACTCAGCTCCATCCTAGCCCTGACGTTTCCTTTGACCGACGACCCGGGGATTACCGGTTTGCCGCCGACGACGGGCATGGCCATGTATTCGCCAGCTCCGACTATCTCGCGCCATCTAGTTTTGGCCAGCCTGCCAAGACCCAGATTGTTTATTTCCTTGGCGATGACCGCTAGGTTAGGTAATATCTGTAGATGTTCAGCTCCGCTGCCGACATGCAAATACGAGTCTGTTTTGTCCCCATACTTGGTGGAAAGTGTTTTAAGCGTTATCGATAAGACGCCTGAAAGGTTTCTGAATTCGCTCCTGTCGCGTGGGTTATTTCTGGTTACTTGGTATCTTTGCATTCTCCCAGACCTCTATCAGTTTTTTCAAAAGAGTGAGACACTGGTCTCCTCTGCTTACTGCCCATCCGTCCTCTACAACCATTAGGGTTGAGACATCGAGGTCCCGGTCAACTCCTTCCTCGAGGCTTTTCATAGCAGACGAAGGGCCGTCGAACTCCTTGTTTCTGAAGGTAAGGTTCTCGACACCAACTTTACCGAAGCCTCTCGTTTTGAAACCGCCTATCCTAACTTCACCCATCCTGATCATTTCTAGCACAGATGCGATGAGGCCCAACGCATAGTTGGGTAGGTTTCGAAGCGTCAGAGAAAATTTGAAACGCGCCCCCGGCTCGACGTATTCAACCTGATAGGGGCCAAAAGCCACGGCGCCTGTTTTCCTGCTTATGGCCACGCCGGCCCTCACACCTAAAGCTGTTTCGCTAACTGGGTACGCGTCTGAGAAAACAGCCTTGGAGGCATAAGTCGGGGCGCCGAATATTTTACACATCAAACAAGCCGTGTTGAAAAATGCCTT
>JANWZU010000138.1 GCA_025054795.1 Candidatus Caldarchaeum sp. | reverse complement strand
ATGGGAGCTTCTCTCTCCCTGCTCGCCTTTATTTTTCCATTCTCCACCAGCACCGGCCTTTTAACGCTGTTCTTGGCGCTTTTTAGACCACGCATGCTGAATATGATGTGGAACTCGTTCATTATCTGGGGAATCAAGGCGACTATGGCTAGGACTTCAAGCCTGCCGGTGATTGTGATGAATGTAAGGGCAGCGCCTATGAAGAGGCTGCCTACGTTTCCAGCGAAGACTTTTGAAGGGTATTTGTTTACGCTGAGGAAGACGGTTAGAGAGACAGCTAGAACTAGGCAAAGAGCCAGAGTTTCGGTTTTGGCTTCCAGCAGGGATGCTAGAGATAGCGGGATGAGTGCGGCTAGGGTTGTGTAGGCGAGAGAGCCGTTCAAAACATCTATGCTGTTGACTGCGTTGCAGACTACTGCGTAGCCTATGAGCACCAGCAGCGGGTATACTATTGTTAGCCTTGCGTTTCCGACGAACGGAATCACTGGGTTGGGTGAATACGTTCCGAAGAACAGAACAGGAACCCCGGCCAGCGCAAGCAGCATAGGTTTTAGGATAGGGTTGACCTCTCTAAAGTCTTCGTACAAACCTATGAATGCAGCTAACGCTGTTGAGAAGTAGAAGGCAAGAGTTGTGTTATCCAAGTATGGGGAGGCTACTCCGTATCCAGCCATCACCCCACCGACGACTATCAGCCCTCCGAGCTTCGGAACAGGGTAGGAGGGGGTTTTGTGCACATCGATTCCCATGCATCCGGTTTTTTTGGAGACAGCTTTACTCAACGGGATTAGGGCGATTGATGTTAGGGCCGCTGCCACGCATGCGGCTAACAGATTGGTTGACAGCATAGCTGACGCTGCGTATGACCCTTCAAGGTATTAGGTTTTCTTTTTCGAAAATTAAATACTGCGGCTCACCTCCGATCGTTCTAGAAGATGGCTGTCGTTTGGCTGGACATTCTAACTCCTAAGCAGTTCTGGTTTTTTAGACAACTGGCTGAGAGACTATCTAGCAGGGGTTTAGGCCTTGTCGCTACGTCGAGGGCCTACGAGCAGGTTGAGCCTCTGCTGCCGGGGTTCCGGTTCGCAAGGGTTGCTGTTATCGGCGGATACGGCGGAGGTGGTTTAAGGGACAAGCTTCTGAGAAGTGTCGAGAGGACAGCAAAGCTGCTGGAGTTTGTAGCGGAGTTTGACTGCGCAGTCTCGAGCGGCTCGCCAGAGGCTTCAAGAATAGCATACGGGCTTGCAAAACCCCACATACTTGTGTCCGACACACCACACTCTCCTGTCAACAAGCTTTCAGCCCCTCTCTCCAGCCATGTGCTCACTCCTTGGGTTATCGGCAAAAAACCCTGGCTCAGCTACGGGGTCCCACCAGAACGAATTGTTCTCTACAAAGCCCTCGACCCTGTTGCTTGGCTTAAGGCCTTCAAGCCCGACAGAAGCAAGCTCGACGCATTTGGGTTGGAGGTTGACGGATATGTTTTGGTGAGGAGCCCCGAGTACCAAGCCGCCTACTTGAACAGGGTTGGGTGGAGGCTCGACGACTACGCTCAGGTTCTGCAGCTGCTGCAGAATGTTTTGAACGGCTTACGGCTCGTCGTCATGCCACGATACAGTGAGGAAATCGCCTTCCTAAAGAAGGCCTTGGGCATGTCCGCAGTCGTGGTCGAGAGGCCTGTCAACGACCTCTCCATCCTTTTCTTCTCAAGGCTTTTCATAGGCGGAGGAGGAACGATGACGCAGGAGGCGGCCTTGCTGGGTGTGCCTACGATATCGTTCTATCCGCACAGCCTTCCGACAGTCTTAAAATTTCTCGAGAAAAAAGGCTTAGTAAAACATGTAAGAGATATGCATGACGCAGTCAACAAAGCAGGCACTGTTCTTAGACGCATCGAAGACGTTAAGCAGGCATGTAAGCGGAAAGCTTCGCTGCTTCTTAACCAGATGGAGGACCCGACGCTTAAAACGGCTGAAACCGTTGAGAAAGTTATTTCAGGCGGCTGAGCATCTCAAGAATGTTCAATGCTTCGCCGACCGTCTTTCTACATTCTTTCACGTATTCGTTAGCAACCCGGGTGTAAACTTTTCTTGGTATTCTGTTGGCGTTATAGTCGTCAAGCGTCTTGCCTACTGCTTGGAGAATGGAGTTCGCTTCGCTGAACATCTTCTCCATATTGTTGAGGGCTGCTAGCGTTTCGCCTCCCTTAATCCCTTTCCTCGCAGTCGAGATTTTCTCCTTTGCTTCTCTCAAGTTGTCCTCAATCAATTTTAAGGTCTTGACCGCTTCCTCAGGGACTTTCAAGCCGTTCAACTTTTCTATGACGGCTTCCACATGCTTGTTCATTTCAAGTATGAAGCTTGACAGGTCTGCTCCCGGCGTCGGCGGCCTCGGTTTTCTCCTTAAGCTGACTATCTGAAATCCTGCAGCAACAGCTATCGCAACAATCAAAATCGCCGGAAGCGGAACAGGGTTCGTCGGGACGATGCTTACAGCTAATTCAAGCCGGTCTACGATGAAAAGGTTTTCATATCTGAAAGACGCCGACCTCCGGTTGTTCTCCAACAGCCTCAACGTCCAAGGCTGGTCGCTGAAGGACACCTGCTCAGCCGGAGGTGTTTCGACTGTCAGAAAATATTCTTTGAAGGTTGCGTTGAGGAGACGTGGCACCTTAACCAAATCACGACCCCCAACCTGCTCCACATAGCCCTTGCCCTTGTAAACAACCTCTAGGATAATTCTTTCATTCTCCTTTAAGGGGTCGAATTCTATTTTCAACAAACCTTTAGCTGAATCCCAGCTGTGGCTGAGCTTTGCCAGACCTCTTGAAACCGACAGAACCTCGGATTCTCTCCCCAAGTAAGTGATGATAGACGAAAGCTGGGAGGAGCCCGTGTTTCTGACCGTTATTTTAACTGTTGCGGTGTTTGTGGCCATGTCCAGCTTGAGCTCGGCGCTGTCTACGGAGTACCTGAGTAGATCGAAGTTTTCGAAGATGGCTGTTATTGTCTTAAACTGTTTCGGCTCAATCCCAGAGACCTCTCCTTCAGCAAACCTCTTGTCCTCGCTTACCTTTACCTCGGCCCCCGACACAGATGAAATGGATGGTGTTCCGTCAAGAGTGAACCTTAAGGAAGATCTATCGATTCTTCTCTCCATCAGGGGGTTGGATGGCAAGACGATTTGGTATCGGTCTCCCGGAAGCTCAACCAGCATGTCTGTCCAAACCGTCACCACGGCTATTGAAGCGCCGTCCCATCTATTCTCCGGCCTTACTTCAAGCCAATAGACACCTTCCAGCTGCTGTCCCGGAGTTATCGAGCCTCTGTCGTCAAGCAGGTAGAACCCGACCAAGTTTTTAACGGTCTCGCTCGGAAAGCCAATTCTAACAACCTCGCTTGCACTAGCTACGGGAATCGTGTCGGTGATGAAGAGCAATCCGCCGTCAGCTACGTGTATGTGTCTTGTCTGGATTTCCTGCGACTCAGCCGGCGCAACTGCTGAAAGACAAGCTAATGCAATCAGAAGAAGTGATGTTTTTTTCAATTCCGCTTGTTTTACAGAATTAGAGGCGCTATTAAAGACAATTTCGCCTATGCTGACGGCTAAATATATTATCAGCCTCGTCCGGGTGTAGCTGGGCCCGTGGCCCAGAATGGACAGGGCGGCGGCCTCCTAAGCCGTAGGTCGTGGGTTCAAGTCCCACCGGGCCCGTAGTCAGTATCTTATTCTGAAGCCTTGCACATTCGGCTCTTCTGCTTCTTCGACGACCAGTCTCTCGACCCGGGCGTTCGGCGGCCCCCGACGGCACCACTCAACCACCCTCTTAACATTCACCTCGTCGCCGGCGATGACTGCTTCGACGCTGCCGTCATCCATGTTCCTAACCCAGCCGTCAACACCAACTTCGTCAGCCAGTTCCTTCATCGAGGCTCTGAAGAACACGCCTTGAACCTTTCCGTAAACCCGTACACGCACAACGGCTCTGGCCACGTCAATAGGTTTAAACTGTTATAAAATAACCTTAGCCCAGCAAAAAAATGGAGCTGGATGTGGCGGTAGTCGGCGGCGGCCCTGTCGGATTGATAGCAGCTAGGGAAGCGGCTAGAAGAGGGCTGAGAACGACAGTCTTCGAAGAGGACCTAGTGATAGGAAGGCCTGAGAGATGCGCTGGGCTTTACAGCATTGATGGTGTAAGAAGCTTGGGACTGCCGGTCGACGGGCCTTATGTTCAGAACAAAGTTAAGGGCGCTGTGTTCGTCTCTCCTTCTGGAAAAAGCTTTGTAGTAGATTCTGGAAGAAAAATCGCTCTCGTGTGCAACAGGGAGAGGTTGGACCAGTTTATCGCTGAGCAGGCTGTTGACGCGGGTGCAGAGCTGTGTGTTGGGGAGAGGGTTGTTGAGGCGAAGCTGGCCGACGACCATGTTTGGATAAAGTCGTCAAGCATCGAGGCAAGGGCAAAACATTTAATCAGCGCAGAGGGAAGGCCGGCATACACAGCTAAGCAAATAATCCAAGACTACAAACTTGAGCCATGGCTTCCAATCATACAGTATCAGATAGCGAACCACCGTCAAAGCCCCGACATGGTCTATCTTTATTTCAGAGAATACCTAAACGAGTTCTTCGGATACTTGGTGCCGGTCGACGAAAAAGTAGGTAAGTTCGGAGTTGCGGCAAGCAAAAACACTAACTTCCTCGCCTCGAAGCTTCTGGCTGAGCTTTTCCCTAACGCCAAGCTGTTGGGTGTTTCGTCGTCGTCAATATATCTCGGTAAACCTCTCCGCAAGCCTAGAATAGGGCCTTTGATGCTTGTCGGAGACGTTGCTGGGCAAACGAAAGCCACAACCGGGGGAGGCGTAATCACAGGCGGGCTCGCAGCCGTTGCGGCCGCAAAACATGCCGCTGGAGAGGGCGAGTACGAGAACCTCGTTAAACCTCTTCTGAAAGAGCTTTACAGAACCTATTTGCTCAGAAGACTGGTGAGGGCGGTTAGGCCGAAAACTCTTGACGCACTTTTCCAAGCAATAACTGAGAGCAAGTTCTACATAGAGCTGGGCAAGGTGGGCGACATGGACAAACACGGCTCAACGGCTTTCAAAGCCGTCAGAAGTCGGGCGGCGTTTCGTCTTGCAGCTTACTTCGTGAAGAATCTGCTCGGGGTATAGGTTAAATAATTGAAAATAGAGGAGGCTGTGATGACGATGACGGCGTCGGTGAAGCTGCCGACTTGCACTTGGTGCCACAGACCAATAAACCCCCTAGAGTCCGCCACATTCTTCCCATGCCCCAACTGCGGAAAGTCTACGATCTGGCGGTGTGAGATATGCCGAGAGCTTGCGAAGCCATACGTATGCCCCACGTGTTTCTTCAAAGGACCCTGAACAACATGTTTATAAGAAGCCTACGCATAGTATTATATTGCTTTCGATGAAGGCGTTCATCCACGGATGATCGCCAGAAGCGGTAGAAGAAACCAAGATTCGATGACCGCGTCCAAAAGGGTTTGGATGTGTCGCCAACTGGACGGAAGACGCCTTAGGCCAAAATACGCCAGCCGGTGGATAACTCGGCTTGGGGGCTGAGGAAGGGCGTGGCAAGCTGCGATAAGCTCCGGGTAGCCGCAAGCGGGTGTTGATCCGGAGATCCCCGAATGGGATTTCCCGACGTCCGACGTTTCGGCGTTGGACGTCGCTCCGTGGCCTCGAGCTACGGAGCGGGAACCGGCCGAACGGAAGCATCCAAGTAGGCCGAGGA
>JANWZU010000084.1 GCA_025054795.1 Candidatus Caldarchaeum sp. | reverse complement strand
CTTGCGGTTTATGCTGTGGAGGAGGCTCCAGTCGTATTCTTTCTTAGCTTGGCTTATCCCCGCGTAGCTCAAGGTGAACTCACGTATGGCTTTCGGAACCACCCCACTTCTTCGTACTGCTTCGATAGTCGTTAGACGTGGGTCGTCCCACCCCTCCACCAGTTTTTTCTCAATAAGCTCCCTGATTATCCTCTTGGAGGTTGGAACTCCCTTAAACTCGAACCGTGAGAACTCGACGTAAACCGGGTTCGGAAGCCCCAGCAGGTTTCTTATGTGGTTTTGAAGCTCGTCTCTGAAGGCAAACTCGCTGCTCCGCAAAACATGCGTGACGCCGCACAGAGCGTCCTGAACCGCTGCTGCGAAGTCGTAGGTTGGCCACAGGCGGTAGTCCCTGCCTGTCAATGGATGTGGATGGTCGACTATTCTGAAGAGGACAGGGTCTCTCATCGCTGTGTTGGGGCTTGAGAGCTGGCCTTTCAGCCTGAACGACACTTCCCCCTCGCCGTAGGACCCGCTAACTGCCTTGAGCCACACTTCGGCGTTTTCAACAGCTTCTAAGCCTCTGTGGACGCATCCAACAGCCTCAGCCCTCTGGCGGTGCATTTCCTCCGCCTTGCAGAAGCATGCATAAATAAGGCCTCTCTGGACAAGGTTGTATCCATACTTGTAGTAGGTGTCCATGTCGTCTGAGTTGTTCTTCTCAAAATCCCAAGCTATTCCGAGCCATTCATACCCTTTCCTGAAGCTGTCATAGTAGATTTTCTTGACTTTCCTAGGGTTTGTATCCTCAAACCTAAGCCATAGTTTCCCACCATACTTCCTTGCGTAGTGTTCGTTGATAATACCCGCTAAAGCGTGTCCTAGATGCATGTATCCGCTGGGCTCTGGAGGAAGCCTCGTCACAACCTTCCCGTATGCAGCATAAGGCAGAGGAGGTAAAGCTCTCTCAGCTGATGCTTTTTTCTCTACAGCCTCGTCCGGCGCAAGCTCGGCCAGCATGGCCCTCTGCTGCTCCAAGCTGAGGGCATTAACCTCTTCAACAACCTGCTCGACAGCAAGCCTAACCTCCTTAACCATAGACCTCAGAGTAGGGTTCTCACCCAACACCTTCGCCAAAACAGCGGCTGCAGAGGCCTTGCCACCGTGTTCGGCCGCGTTCCTGAGAGCCCATTTCAAAGCGGTCTTCTTTACGTCCATCCATCGTATGAGGAACAGGGGCTAAATTTTAGTGATGCATAAAGCTGGGTATTATTAGGCTTTGCAAACAACATTTAAGTAATGGACTTTATGCCTGTTGAAGGAGATGAAGGCCTATGCCCAATCCCTACTACCAGACCTTTACACCTCCACAGGAGCTCGTTAAAGCAACGCTAGAGGCTGTTAGGCTTGCGAGGACTTCCGGCAAGATACGAAAGGGTGTAAACGAGGTGATCAAAGCGATAGAGAGAGGCCAAGCTAGGTTTGTGGTCATAGCGACGGACGTGGACCCGCCTGAGATAGTCGCCTTCCTACCGACCCTCTGTGAGGAGAAGAAGGTATCCTATACCTTCGTCGGCTCGAAAGTGCAGCTCGGCGAGGTTGCCGGATTAGGTGTTCCAGCTAGCTCTGTTGCGATAACGGAGCCGGGTGAGGCTAAGGGCTACTTGGATGAAATAGCGAAGAAGATACATGAAATCAAAGCTGGGAAGAAGGGTGGCAGCTAGATGAGCCAGAAACCTCAGCCGAAGGTCGAGGAGCCTGTGCCTGCCGTCGTTGAGCAGGTCGTGGGACGGACCGGAGTCACGGGAGAGGTGACGCAAGTCAGAGTTAGGATTCTGAAGGGAAAGGACGAGGGCAGGGTCATAACGAGAAACGTGAAGGGCCCCGTGCGTGAAGGGGACGTTTTGATACTTCTCGACGTCGAGAGGGAAGCTGAGAAGATAAAGTGATTAGACGATGCCCGCCCTTCATCGATGCTCCTTCTGCAGCAGAGAGTTTGTCCACGGCCGTGGAATGCTGTATGTTAAGAACGACGGAACCCTACTATGGTTCTGCTCCAGAAGATGCAGGATCTACAGCATAGAGCAGGGGAAGGACGCCCGTAAACTAAAATGGGCTAAGAAATCTACCTGAGGTGATGGGCTGTGGACAGGACATTTGTGATACTGAAGCCGAGCACAGTGTCTAGGGGGTTGGTCGGCGAAATTGTTTCACGTTTCGAGAGGAAGGGGCTCAAGTTGGTTCAGCTGCGGGTTAAGAAGATCTCTAGGGAAGAGGCTGAGAAGCTCTACAGTGTTCACAGGGATAAGCCTTTCTTCAAAGGTCTGGTTGAGACAATAACATCCGGCCCGGTTGTTCTGATGGTGCTGGAAGGGCGTGAGGCCGTACAGGTGGTGCGAAAAATGATAGGCGCAACCGACCCTGTTAAAGCCGAGGCCGGGACTATACGTGGGGACTATGGCCTTGACATAACGGACAACCTAGTCCATGCATCCGACAGCAGCGAGTCCTTTGAAAAGGAGTGCTTCATCTTCTTCACCCAACAAGAGCTGGAGAAAACACATTAAGTCCTTGTTGGGGAGATTAGTGGGATGGCTTTCCCCAAGCAGCCTGAAGTCAACATAGGAACTTTGGGACACGTCGACAACGGCAAAAGCACCGTAGTCCAGAGCATCACAGGAGTTTGGACTGGCAGACACAGCGAGGAATTGAAGAGAGGAATCACGATTAGGCTGGGATACGCTGACGCAGCCATTTACAGATGTCATAGGTGCCATGAACCTTTCAACAACTATCCGTCTAAAACATGTCCAGTCCACGGCTCGGAAAACGAGTTTGTTAGGGTTGTATCCTTCATAGACTGTCCAGGCCACCACTCGCTTATGGTGACGATGCTGTCGGGTGCGGCTCTGTTCGACGGGGCTGTATTCGTAGCCGACGCACGCCAAACTTTCCCTCAGCCGCAGGACAGCGAGCATCTTCAAGCCGCCAGGATACTTGGGATAAAGAACATGATTGTCGCACAGAATAAAATAGACTTGGTGAGCCGTGAAAGGGCTTTGGAGAACTACCGTGAAATCACGGCTCATTTTGAGAGGTCCGGTTTCGAGTCGGTGCCGGTTATACCGGTCTCGGGCCAGCACTCGGTAGGGATAGACGTCCTGCTCACCGCAATAGAAAAAGTGATACCCACTCCACAGAGAGACCTCTCCACACCCGTTAGAATGCCTGTTCTAAGGTCCTTCGACGTAAACGTTCCCGGAACTCCGGCCAAGCTGATGAAGGGAGCTGTCATAGGCGGCTCGATTGTTCACGGAGTGATGAGTGTTGGGGATGAGCTGGAGCTCGTCCCCGGGATAGCTAAGGTAAAGCAGGGTAGGACTGTCTACGAGCCTGTATCCACGGAGGTGACGAGCCTGATGGCTGGAGGTAAGAGGGTGGAGAAGGCCTACCCAGGAGGTCTGACGGGGGTTGAGACTACGCTCGACCCAGCTCTCGGGAAGGGCGACGGTCTCGTTGGCAACATAGCCGGAGCAGCTGGTTCTCTACCGCCTGTCTGGAACACCATTACACTGGAGTACAGCTTGTTCGAGAAGGTTCTTGGTGTTGAGGGCGATGTCGTCGTTAAGCAGCTGGCTGAGAAGGAGGTTTTGGTCGTCAACGTTCTTTCAGCTGTTTCGAGCGGTGTAGTGGTTAAAAGAGGACAGAGCTTGGTCGAGCTTCAGCTCACAAGGCCTGTTGCCGCAGACCCCGGCAGCAAGGTAGCAATTTCTAGAAAGGTTGGCACGGGCTGGAGGCTTATTGGCTACGGAAAGATCGTGGGGAGTTAGGTGAAGGCTCTGCTTGACACAAGCATTCTACTTTTGTGTGCCGAGAAGAGACGAGACTACCTTGCCGTCCTTGAGAAGAAGATAGGCGACGTAATAGAGCCCGTGGTTCTTGAAAGCGTGCTGCGTGAGCTTAAAGCGCTTTCGGGCGGACGTGGGAAGAAAGCCAAGCTTGCGAGAGCTGCCGCTGAGATGTTGACGGGCGTGGAGGTTGTGGAGGCTGAGGGAGCTGCAGACGAGGCGTTAATCAAGTACTCGTCTGACCACGGCATTCCCGTCGTAAGCGTTGACTTGAGGCTTTTGAGAAGGCTGTCTAGAGCCGGCTTGCCCTACATTACGGTCTCTAAGGCTGGGAAACCGATAGTTAGGCTTATATTGCGTTAAAACAAAGAAGCTTATCAAAAAGAATGAAAAAGAGGGTGTGTAGAGGATGTTTACGGTAGTGGAGGTTGTTGAGGTTGTTGGCATACCTCCCAGCGAGTTCGGCAAGCCTCTTGAGAGTGTTGTTATCAACAACCTCAAGAAAAAGTATGAAGGGGCTGTTGACGAGGAGTTGGGATATGTTGTTATGGTTGTTGACGCCAAAGTTGATAAAATTGGGCAGCTCCTGCCCAGAGACGGGTCAACATACCACAACTGTGTTTTCAAGCTCCTAACATACATACCCGAGGTCAACGAGGTTGTTCTAGGCGAAGTCGTTGAGATAACCGACTTCGGATGCTTCGTCAGAGTAGGCCCCTTCGACGGTCTTCTCCACATCTCCCAGATAATGGACGACTTCATCACGTATGATGAAAAAAACAACATGCTTGTCGGGAGAAAGACAGGGTGGAAGATGTCTGTGGGCGATGATGTCCGTGCGAGGATTAACGCTGTTTCGTTCGCTGGAGGAGCAGGGGGGAAGGTGTCGCTGGTCACCCGCCAGCCTTTGATGGGGACGCTGAAGTGGGTGGAGGAAGAGAAGGCTAGGATGGTGCAGTCTAGTGTCGGCCAGACCTAAGGCTTGCAGGAACTGCAGAAGAATTGTGGCTGGAAACGTCTGCGACGTCTGCGGCTCCTCCAACCTGAGCTCAAGCCACTCCGGCCTCCTGATCATTCTAGACGTGGAGAAGTCCCAGATAGCGAGGGAGCTGGGGATAAGGAAGCCGGGAAGGTATGCAGTCAAGGTCGACTGACGTAGAATGGGATAGAGTCGTCTTCTTTACGGAGGGGCTGAAGCGGAGGCTCAAAAGGCCTTTGGGAGAGCTCAGAAGAGGTGATGTAGGCTTTGACGAGGAGCTGAGCAAGGCCCATCCGCTGGTAGTCGTAGGCGACTACAGCTTCGCCCGTCTCCGGATGTCTGGCTTGAAGCCGCACGTCGTAGTGGTTGACGCAAGAATCG
Organism: Candidatus Caldarchaeum sp.; assembly: GCA_025054795.1. Taxonomy (GTDB): domain Archaea; phylum Thermoproteota; class Nitrososphaeria_A; order Caldarchaeales; family Caldarchaeaceae; genus Caldarchaeum. The sequence goes on along the minus strand of JANWZU010000084.1, from coordinate 156 downwards.
AGAGGAGAGTCGCTGGCGAACCACGTCTCAACAACTACTCTGTCGTCCGCGTCAGGAACCCGGCAGGCTGTATAACTCCGGAAGCCGCTGCAGCCGTCGTCGAGGCGGTGAATAAGAGGCATGGAGCTGTTTTGGTGGAGGGTGAGGAGGACCTGT
>JANWZU010000032.1 GCA_025054795.1 Candidatus Caldarchaeum sp. | reverse complement strand
GTGAGCACGCCTGCCCGTTTTCTTCCACCCTCTAGGCTGTCCGACGTCGGGCCTGTGAGCACTAAGGCATCGCACAGCACGTTGGAGGCCACGGTTGAGACGGTCAGGCCCGGTGTATCTCTAAGATGTCCGGTGTGCAAGTCGGCTGAACCGCTGAGGGCGGCAAAATGCAGCGCGTGCGGCTACGTCTTTGAAAAATCCGTCCGTGGCCTGCGATGTCCCACGTGCTCGGCGCCTTTCTCCAAAGCTGTGAAGCTGCCTACCCAAGGCCTCTACATCTGCGGCCTCTGCTCCACGGTCATGAAAATACCTGTCAGAAGACAGTACTGAGCACGTTTGTTGTCGTCAAAGCCTATGGTTGATGAGGCGGCTTAGGAGGCCTCAACCGCCTCCGGCTCTCTAAACAGAGCAAGGTGTATACTGTATTGTATGTACGAAAATTTAAATGCGCACAGATGAGCATCAATAGATGTTGATGGTTTTTGCTTAAGAAGGCTGTTATTCCGTTGGGCGGCCTCGGAACCCGTCTGTACCCGTTGACAGTCGACACCTCGAAAGCCATGGTCCGTTTTCTCAACAGGCCGTTGATTGAGTGGATGGTTGCTTCCCTCGCTAGGCAGGGTGTTAGGGAGGTTTACTTGGCCGTAAGCGGGTTCAACAACTACATACCTTTGATAGACTACATGGGAGGAGGTGAGAGAATAGCTTTCACCCTCAGCCTGCCGCCAGACGTCTTTCGAGTCCGCTACCAGCCCAACATACCCACGACAGGCAACGCCCACGCCGTCAAAATAGTCATGGACTACTACGGCATTGACGAGTCCGTGGTTGTTCTGCAGGGCGACACCTTGGCTAAGCTCGACCTCCTCGACCTCTGGACGCATCACTACAGGGAAGCACCCTTCATGACTGTCGTTCTCAAGCGGCTTGAAGAATGGAGGGATGTCAGCATGTACGGCGTGGCTGAGCTGAACGAAGACTCGACGATTAAACGGTTCGTTGAGAAGCCGAGAACTGAGACAGCTCCATCACGCCTAGTCAACACAGGAGTTTACGTCCTCTCACCTCATTTCAAGGATTTTTTCAAAACATCAACAGGGTCGAACCTTCTGAGAACGGGTCAGATGGACTTCGGCCGCCACGTGATTCCCGCCTCGGTCGAGACAGGCCACAAACTCTACGGATACGTGACGGATGACTACTGGTTTGACGTAGGGACGCCGGAGACTTATCTGGAGGCTGTTTTCTACATGCTGAGAAACATGCGGCCCGACGACATAGGGGTTACGTTCAGCTACAAGAATGTTAGGATGCAGGGTAGGACGGCGGAGTCTGAGAGGCTCCACAGGGAGCTGGTTAGGAGAGACGCTGTTGGCGAAATATGTTTCGAAGGTGATGTCCTGCTCGGCCGCCACATCTCAGTAGGCAGGGGCACTAGAATATCCGACTCCATCATAGACCACTACACCATACTAGGGGAAAACGTGGTTGTGGAGAACTCTGTCATAATGGACAGATGCGTCGTGGGAGACGGCTCGGTTGTGAAAGGCAGCATCGTCGGCAGACACTGTCAAATCGGCCGAGGCGTCGAGCTGGTCGGCTCCATCTTGGGGACTGGGGTTGAGGTGATGAACGAGGCTCGCTGCGTCGGCTCTAAGATATGGCCTCACCAGAAACTCGGCGAGAAAATCCACCTCCAGAACATCGTCTCATCGGCTTGAGTAAAGTCCTTAGGTTTAGCCTGCTGACCGACTTCGACGTAGGGTTGTTCAAGTACGGAAAGCATTTCAGACTGTATGAGAAGCTAGGCGCTCACGTCGTCAGAGGCAAAGGAGTCTACTTCGCTGTATGGGCTCCGAACGCCGAGAGAGTGTCGGTGATAGGAGATTTCAACGGCTGGAACCCTGAGTCGCATGTTCTTTTCCGCAGAGAGGACGGCTCAGGTGTTTGGGAGGGGCTTGTAGAAGAAGCTTCGGCAGGAAGCTTGTACAAGTATCACGTCGTCTCACACGGCGGAGCCTACCGTATGGACAAGGGAGACCCGTTTGCGTTCAAGTGGGAAGGGCCTCCGGGCAACGCCTCCATCGTGTGGGACCTCAGCTACCGTTGGCGAGATGAGGAGTGGATGACTGAAAGGTATGTGAGAAATTCTTTGAAGGCACCCATCTCGGTTTACGAGGTTCATCTGGGTTCTTGGAGACGTGCAACGTCGTATGTCGACTTCGGTGAACAGCTGGCCGAGTACGCTGGCGAGATGGGTTTCACGCATGTTGAGTTTCTGCCTTTGATGGAGCATGTCTTCTACGGTTCTTGGGGTTATCTGACCACCGGCTACTTCGCACCCACGAGCAGGTACGGCTCTCCGCAGGATTTTATGAAGCTGATCGACACCCTGCACAGAAGCGGCGTAGGCGTGTTCCTCGACTGGGTTCCGTCCCATTTTCCAACCGACGTCTTCGGGCTTGCGTATTTCGACGGCAGCCATCTCTACGAGTACGACGACCCGAGGATAAGAGTGCAGCCGGACTGGAGCAGCTACATGTTCGACTACCGTAAAGGCGAGGTCGTCTCCTTCCTCATCAGCAGCGCTCTTTTCTGGCTTGACAAATACCATGTCGACGGCTTGAGAGTGGACGCCGTAAGCTCCATGCTCTACCTAGACTACTCTAGGAGGGAATGGGTTCAGAACAGGTACGGCGGCAAGGAGAACCTCGAGGCTATAGACTTTCTGCGTGAGCTGAACAAAGCCGTCTACCAGCACTACCCGGACGTTCAGATGGTTGCGGAGGAGTCAACTGCATGGCCTCTTGTCTCACGTCCAACCTACGTCGGAGGGCTTGGGTTCGGGATGAAGTGGAACATGGGCTGGATGCACGACACCTTAGAATACTTTAGCAAAGACCCGGTCTACCGCAAATACCACCACAACCTAATCACCTTTAGCTTCTGGTATGCGTTCAGCGAAAACTACGTCCTTCCTCTGTCTCACGACGAGGTTGTGTACGGGAAACGTTCTCTGCTGTCCAAGATGCCTGGAGACTGGTGGCAGAAGTTCGCCAACCTCCGGCTTCTCTACGGCTACATGTACTCCTTCCCCGGCAAGAAGCTTCTGTTCATGGGCGGCGAGTTCGGGATGTGGAATGAATGGAATCACGACAGGGCTCTCGACTGGGAGCTGCTCGGCTACGAAACCCACAGAGGTGTCCAGAGGCTCGTGAAAGACCTGAACATGGTTTACAGGAATGAGCCGGCTCTTCATCAGCTTGACTTCGACCGTTCCGGGCTGGAGGTCGTCGACTTCAACGACATCGAGCAGAGCGTCATATCATACTTGCGTAGGGCCGACAGCTCAGACGACGTCATTCTGGTTGTCTGCAACTTCACACCAGTCCCACGACATAATTACAGGGTTGGTGTTCCGAAACCCGGGTTCTGGAGGGAGATCATCAACACCGACGCAACAGAGTACGGTGGAAGCGGAATGGGAAACCTAGGGGGCAAGGAGGCTGAGGAAGAACCCATGCATGGAAGAAACCATTCGCTCAGCCTAACCCTCCCTCCTCTAGCCGCCATCTACCTCAAAAACACCGGCTAGCCGTAGTACTGTTCAAGGGCCCTGTCTACGCTGCAGGTTCTCCGCATGGTCTCAAACGCTCTGAGCTGAACCTCCCGATACTCCCGTGGCTTCTCCGCAAAAACCTTCCTGATTTCTTTAAACTTTCTCAACAGGTCAGCATAGTCGCTCTGGTCGACTCGGGAAACCGCTTCGTGGTCTGTGTAAATGTTGACTACGTGGCTGAGCTCGGAGCCGAAAAGCCATCCGTTGACCCCGTCCTGAATAATCTCCAGAGCTCCGCCGTCTCTTGACGAAAGGGTTGGGACGCCGTTGACGCCGGCTTTCATGTAGCTGGTGCCGCAGGCCTCCCACGCTGGAAACGGTGTGAAAAGAAGGAGGTCGGAACCTGCTAGAATAAGCTTGGCTTTCTCCAAGTCGTAGCTCGGGATGTAGACGACGTTTCCGTGTTCTCGATGAAGCTGCAGGAACCTTTTCATCAGATGCTGGCCGTCTCCGTCTTTGGGATGCGCCTTGCCCGCTAGAGCGAAAACAACAACCCCATCGTCCCCGACGTCGTTGACGAGCCTTTCAACAAAGTAGGGCCTTTTGTATCTTGTTATTCGCCTCGGCCAAGCGACAACCATCGTATTGTCATCAAGCCGCAGCCCCTGCTTAGCCTGCTTCAAAAAACTTCTCAGCATCTCTCTCACACGCTCCCTTGCTGAAGCAAGCTCGTCGACAGAAGCATCTAAGCCGACTCGGCTGGAGATCTCTGGATGAACCCACCTGCCCAGGTACACGCCGTTTGTGATGTGGGTTGTTTTCCACGCATAGTTTTCGGAGTATTTTTTGACGAGTGCTTCGTGCTTGGCTGAGACCGTGATGATTTTCGTGGATTTCTCTGATGAAAGGTTCCAGAGAGATAGGTGGTCTGCTGCCGTTTCTACCTGTATTTCAGACTTGACGATGTCGGCTCTCAGCGTGAGGTTTGTCCACGGCGCTATGGTGTGGACTATGAACCTTGTCCTGCCCACCAGCTCAGCCAGAAGCTGGACAACAAGTGAGCCCCAGCTCTCCTGAAGGTCCAAAACCCTCACCTCGCCGACGCCGATTCTTTCACGTATGTACTGTGCTGCTGCTTTGGCGAAGACGACTGCGGCGATGTCCCGCTGCTCCTCGTACTCGTAGACGTACAGCCTTTCAACAGCTGCGGCAGCTGGCTCGGGATGGACTACGTGGAGGAAAACAACCTTCGCAGGGCTTCTGACGTATGCGTATGGCCTTACGTAAAACCAGCCCCACCTGTTTGACGGAACATGCATCTCCGGCTCGGGAGAAAGCCCTCGCAAAAAGTCCTCGGTCTTCTGCGGATGAGGAATGAGGTCTTCGCCCGACAAAACATACTCCACATAGCCCTTAGGGTAGAACGGCGTCAAAACGACGTAAGGCCGGTTTTTCTCGGCGGCGGCGTAAAACTTGTCGCCCTCCAGCACGCCGAGGCCTCCGGCGTAAACAGGAATCTCGTCCAAAGCTATTTCAGGTGTGAGGCTTACCACCACCATGTTCAGCTTCCCCCGTAAGCTGTGGTTTTTTACCTTGACTTCAGCTAACTCGCTGCAGAGCTGTTTCCAAAGCCTTCTCGTAGCATTTAAGAAGCATCTCGCCTGTGTTCTTCTCCCGGAAGTTTTCGTCAACCCATCTAACGGCGTTCATCCTGACGGATCTAAACTGCGGATAAAGCCGCCGCATAAACTCCAGCGGAGCTCGGTCAGCCAGCCGTGGGTTCTCCGTGTCCACAGACTCGGTAAGCCATGCGAGGGAGGTTAACGACCGGCCGAGTGTCTCTGCGTCGTCGGGAGCTGTGAAAACAGCTGCTCCGCCCTCTTCGATTTTTTTCACGGTTTCCGAGAGGCCGGGAACGTTCGCAGCGACCACAGGCGTGCCTAGGGCTTGGGCTTCGATGGATGAGATGCCGAACGGCTCGTAGCGTGAAGGTACGGCTGCGACGTTGGCTGCGTAGACGATTGACTGGATTAGCTGCTGTGGGAGAGGCTCGAGGGTTAAGGCTGCTCTTCCATAATGTTGATGCGTCAAACGTCTGAGATAGTCTTCGTGGCCGGTGTCGCCACTCGGAAGACCTAAGATGAGTACGCCCAGCTCCGGGTCTGCGTAGTCAAGGGAGTTCAGGAGCGTGTCGTAGCCCTTCTGCCAGACAACTCTTCCGTGGGCGACTGCCAGAAGACGTGAAAGATGTAGAGAGCCCTCCACATGCTTCGCAGACGACCACAAGGTCTTCAACACAACAGGTCTCAGCTTGCTGCGTGAGACCGTTCCGTAGCTTCTCTTCAGATAGTTTTCCACATCGCTCAAGCTCCAGTCGGTTGAGTTGTGTACCACGCATGCCTTCGCCCTCGGAGCGAAGCCCCATCTCGAAAGAAGGGTTTCCAAATAGCCGTAGCTGACGCTGACCAACACGTCTGACTCGAGGGCTGCGAAAGCATCGACGTTCCCTCCAACGCTGTCCCAGGCGTCGCTGACCCATGTCGAGTAGAATCCGTTGTGCGACTGGATTTTGTGCTGAATGCTTCGCAGCCCGCTCCACTGCTCAGAAGCGTAGTGCCATGGGAACGAGGGCGAGGAGATTAGATGGGTTGTGTGAACCCATGCAGTACCGGCCCTTCTCTCAAACGCCATCGTCTTCAAGGCCATGGCTGCTAGGGCTGTGGTCCAGTCGTTGCTGTGAACGACTTCGGGAAGTTTAGGCTGTGTTCTAGCCCACTCGACGACGGCCCTTGTGTAGAGGGATGTTTTCTCCGGAGCCTCTCTGTAGATTTCAGCTTCGTCGAGGAAGCGGCTTGTGGGCTGGTCGAGGCCTCTGAAGGAAACTATTCTGACGCCGTCCATTTGGAAAGCCTCAGCCCCAACGCTGTAGGGGTAAATGTTTCCGTCGACACCCCTCCTCTCACCTCTCCACGAGGCTGAAACACTTTGCCGATGTCTGCCGTGCGAGGGAATCAAAACCGTGGTGGACACGCCTGCCGCAGCCAACGCTCTGCAGTACCTTGCGACGGCAGCTCCAAGCCCGCCTGCTTTGACGAACCCTTCATACTCGAAAGAAAGCATCCAAACTTCAGAAGGCTTCGAAACCATCTCGGCAGCACTCCGGTCAGCTTAGGAAGAGACGGACCTTGCCACGGGGGTCCTCTGCCTCCAGCTGGAAAGAGACTATTCCTCCGAAGCCGAACAAGTCGAAAACATTCCTCCCCTCCTTGACTGCGAACTTCTCCGACGTGGCGGGCTGCGTCGGCAGCATCAAGTCATACTCGTGGATCGTCAACGTGTTTTGACGGGCTGCGAAAACCTCAAGCAGCGCGTTCCTGTAGCCGTAGAGAGGAACTCCTCCGAACGCCGAGGCGCCGTGTCTGCTGCGCATCTTCGAATGCAGCGAGAGAGGGTAGGTGAAGCTGAAGGCCGGCGGAGGCCCGTTCACAGCCGATTCGTCGACTACGACGAAGTCTTTCTCACCGCTGTCGTAAGGCGTCACCGTAGGCCCTCCTGCGTTGGGTGTTGTGTCGGCGGCCAGTATGATTTTGCCGGCCAGTTTCTCGACGCTTGTTATTCTTGCGCCGAAGACGCCGACGACCTTGGCCATGGGCGGGGCTACGTAGACTAGCGTGGAGGGGGCTGTGATTGTGTTGGTGTAGTCCGAGTAGTTTCTGGCCTCCTCTGTCGACGGGCTGTACACTGCGTCGTGGTGGGCGTTGAAGGGAATGAGTATTCCTCCTCCCAGAGCTATGGAGTTTGTTCTGAAAGGTGCGTAGAAGTTGTGGAAGTCGAACAGCCTGATGAAGGTCATGGGCTCTTGGTTCAGCGGGTTGCCTACGAAGACGCCGCCACGCACGAATGCGAAGACACGGTTGTAAGCCGAGGCCAATTCACCCAGAGCAGGCTTGAAGAAGCCGGCTCCGTCGACCGAGCCGCCGTCCAGCCCAAACCTCTCCCATCTGTCTGAAACGAGGTCGAGGAAATGAACGGCCCGTAGCCCAGCGTCGAAGTTCTCGCCGACGCCGAAGCAAGCCGTGTCGTGTACAACTGTTCCCTTCAAGCTTCTCTCATGATTTATCATCCTAGCCTCACCCGTCCTTCTGTCGAGCGAGTAGATCCCTGTGTTGAAGTGGCCGTCCTCACGTGCAAGAAGCAGCCTGTCGCCGAAGGGGTCGTAGACGATGTCCCCCACCTCCGCAGCCCATTCGTCCCTGCGGTGGACCGACTCTTTCCACAGCAGCTTGACCTCGTCGTTGACAGTGTCATAGCGGTGGACGTGGGCGTATTTGTTGTCGAAGAAAATCCTCGAGGTTCCGTCGGCTTTTCCGGAGAAGACGACGGGGGAGTTGACCCATCCTCCGAAGTAGATGAACTCGTCGACTGTTTCGACGGCGTTGTAGGTGTCGCCTCCCGACCGGGGCCCGTCGCCCACCAGCTCGAACCGGTAAACCCTCTCCCTCTCCTCCTCGACGAAGTGAGCCTCAGCCTCAAACGCAGCCGTGTAGTAAAGCACACCTCGATGATATCTCAGGCCGAATATGCCACCACTACCCCACTCGGGTCCACGTCTTGGAGGAAAACGGCGTAGCCGGCTGAAAATGCGGGACATTTTCATCTGCCATCCAAACCATTTACAAAAATCCTACCCATAGACTATCCTTTCATCTTCCTCGAGAGATAATCTATCACTCTGCGGAGGCCTTCTTCTAGGCTGACGACAGGCATGTAGCCCGTGGTTTTTCTTATCTTCTCTATCGAAGGGACGCTCACCATGGGGGTTGACTCCGCCGGAGTCCGTGGAGGAAGCATCTGAAGCTCCGACGAAGAGCCTGTCATCTGCCTAATCTTCTCAGCCAGCTGTTTGACTGAGACCGACCCACCCGTCCCAACGTTGAAGGCCTCGCCGACCGCCTTCTCACAGGTAAGGCACAGCTCAACAGCGTAGCAGAGGTTCTCGACGTGATAGGGGTCGGTGACGTCTGCGCCGCCGTTGTACAGCGGTATGGGCTTGTTCTCGAGGCATGCGGTTATGAAGCGTGGAACCATCTTCACGACGGGCTCGTACTCGCCGAACGCCTTCCAAGGCCTTAGGACGACTACGGGTAGGCCGTGATTCTTGCGATAGCTCCAAACAACGTTTTCAAGCGCCACCTTCGAATAATCGTAAACCGTCCTAGGAGAAGGCGGGGTGGTTTCGGAGACGGGGACTTTCTCGGGTGCGCCGTAGTAGTTTGCCGACGAAAACACAACCACACGCTCCAGCCCACGCAGCCTAGCGGCCTCCAACACGTTCAGAGAACCGGCGACGTTGACGGAGAAGCATCGATGGGGGTTTTTCAAAGCCTCAGCTATGTCGGCAACCGCTGCGAGATGGACGACGTAGCTGGGCGAAGCCTGTTCAAAAACCTTCAACACAGAGTTGAAGTCGGTCACGTCGACTTGGACGTCTGCGCCGGGCGCTATGTCGGCTCCCGCCACCTCGAACCCTCTCCGTCTAAGGTACTCGGCGAGATGCCTGCCGACGAATCCAGATGCTCCAGTTATGAGCACTTCCAGACCAAAACACCTCTTTCTCAGTCTGGAGATCTTCTCTAAAAAACCCTTGTAGGACCGAGCCTTAAAATACCTGCTTGCCGGTGTTAGGTGGGGTAATGTCTGGCTTCGCCTCTATCGGGAAGGCGTTGAAGGAGGCTTTTGCGAAGTTTCTTTCGTCGCCGACCGCCGACAGGAAGGCTGTCGAGGAGTTGGTTAGGGCGGTTCAGAGGTCTCTGCTGATGGCTGACGTCAAGGTGGAGCTGGTCAGCAGGCTGTCGGACAGGATTAAGGAGAGGGCTTTGACGGAGAAGCTTCCCCCCGGCGTTAGCAGGAAAGACCATGTGGCGAAGATTGTGTACGAGGAGCTGACCTCGCTGCTGGGCAAGAAACCGGCCACGCTTTTTCCCGACGGCAAAAAACCCTACGTACTGATGCTCCTTGGGATTCAGGGAACGGGGAAGACGACGACGGCTGCGAAGCTAGCCAACTACCTCAAGACAAACGGCCACAAAGTCGGAGTCGTATGCGCAGACACCTACCGCCCAGCAGCCTACGCACAGCTCAGGCAGCTTCTTCAGCCGAGAGGAATAGAGGTGTACGGCGAGCCCGACTCCACCGACCCCGTAAAAATAGCACGCCAAGGCCTGCAGCATTTCAAAAACACGGACGTCGACTTCATCATAGTAGACACCGCCGGCAGACACAAGAGCCAAGACGAGCTGATGGAGGAGATGAAGAGCTTGGAGAAGACAATCCAGCCCGACGAAAACATCCTCGTCATCGACGGAACCATAGGCCAGCAGGCCGGGGTTCACGCAGCAGCCTTCCACAAGGCGGCGCCGGTTGGCTCGATCATCGTGACGAAGCTGGACACGTCGGCTAAGGGAGGAGGGGCTCTGTCCGCTGTTGCGGAGACAGGGGCCTCTGTTAAGTTCATAGGTGTGGGCGAGGCTTTGGAGGATTTTGAGCCGTTCAACCCGAGCGGCTACGTGGCTTCGCTGCTTGGAATGCCTGACATCGAGAGCCTCGTCGAGAGGGTTAGGATGGCGGAGCTGGAGATGGACGAGGAGAAGATGCAGACGATTCTCACCGGAAGGTTCACGCTCGAGGACATGGTTAACCAGCTCACCGGCTTGACGAAGCTGGGGCCCCTCAAGAAGATACTGGCTAAGCTTTCGCTCCCGGGCTTGGACACGCTGCCCGAGAACGAGCTGGAGAAAGCCGAGGAGAGGATAAAGAAGTGGACGGCCATAGTCAAGTCGATGACTGCTAGGGAGAAGCAGGACCCGGCGGTTGTGGACAGCTCGAGGGTTAGGAGGATAGCCAGAGGCGCCGGAGTCTCCGAGAGAGATGTAAGGGAGCTTCTGAAAAGCTACCAAGCCTCTCGAAAAATGATGAAGGACAGAAAGCTTCGTCAAATGCTGCGGCAGAGCAGGGGGCTTCCCTAGTTGGAGTCCGTAGCCCAGACTGCTGCCAAGCTGCTGAGCAGGGGAGCCTTCTGCGACTACTGTCTAGGCCGTCAGTTCGCTAGGCTGGGCCATGGCTTGTCCAACAAGGCCAGAGGAAGGTCGCTCAAAATAACCCTTCTGCTGGAGGCAGCCAAAAACAGAGACACAGAGCTTCTGAGGCTTCTGGCTGAGAACGGCGGATTGGAGGAAGCCGCCTCTCTAATCGAGCTGAAGACGTTGGAAAAACCCGCCTGCAGCGTATGCGGAGACCTTCTCTCCGAGAAAAACATGAACGAAATCGTCGAGATGGTTGTTCAACAGCTGCAGGACTACGAGTTCGAGACCTTCCTAGTCGGAGCCTCCGTGCCCGCCGCCGTGAGAGACAGGGAGGACAGCCTCCGGTCGGCGCTCGGGCTCTCCGACGCAGAGGACATCAAAAACGATGTGACGAGAGAGGTTGGGAGGCTGCTTGCAGCTCGGACAGGCAAGAAGCCAGACTTCCAGCACCCAGACATAACAGTACTGGTCAACGTCTTCTCGAAGACCTGTAGAGTGGTCTCAAACCCTTTGTTCATCAAAGGCCGTTATCTGAAGCACAGCAGACAGCTTCCCCAGTCTCCGTGGAGCTGTAGAAAATGCTGGGGCAGGGGCTGCCCATCGTGCGGGTTCACGGGCCGTGAGTACCAGACCAGCGTGGCCGAGCTTGTCGGAGAGCCGGCGAGAAGGCTTTTCAAAGCCGAGAGGTACAAGTTTCACGCAGCCGGCAGAGAGGACGTCGACGCCTTGGTGGAGCACGAGGGCCGGCCTTTCATACTCGAGCTGAACCGGCCACGCCTTAGACACATCCCGCTCAAAGCGGTTGAGGAAACCGTCAACAACGAGGCCCAAGGCCTTGTAGAAGTCAGGTTTGAGTCGCTGGCCAGCAGGAGGGAGGTGAGGCTGCTGAAGACGGCCTCGGCGACGACCAGCAAGACATACATGCTGAAGGCTCTGTACGAGAACGACTTGAACGCCGAACAGCTCAGGAAAATCGAGGAATTCTTCAAAAACCGAGTGGTTGAGCAGAGGACGCCGACAAGGGTTCTGGCTAGGAGAGCCGACAGAGTCAGGAAGAAAACCGTCTACTGGGTTGAAGCTAGACAGGTCAGCGGCCGGGAGGCCTTGTTCAAAATCCACTGCCAAGGAGGGCTTTACGTCAAAGAGCTCGTGACAGGAGACGGCGGCAGGACTTCTCCTTCGTTTGCGGAGTTCCTTCAAGCGGCGCCATCTAGCCTTGAGCTTACTGTGCTGGCCGTCGAGACCCATGCGTAAATGCTTTTATCATGGCTGTTTAAAAGTAAAGAAGGAATGGCCACTTCTAGAGGGTTCAGGAGAAAGTCTAGAGGATACTTGCTGAAGCCCAAGGGGTCTAGGAGCGGGCCCTCCCCAGACATCTACCTGAGGGAATACGGAGTGGGTGAACGTGTTATCATAGCGATAAACCCGAGCGTCCAGAAAGGCTCAGCCCACAGAAGATACCACGGAAAAGTCGGAGAAGTTGTTGAGAAACGTGGAAGAGCCTACGTAGTCGCCGTCAAACTCGGAGGAAAGGAGAAGAGGCTGGCGCTACTGCCAGACCATATCAGAGGAGTCGTGGTCTAGAGGATGGCTAGGAAAATAATCTCGAAAACAGAGATCCCACTAGCTTCGGTTGCAGTCATGCTTGAAAAAAACCAGCCCAACCTGAACACCCTCCAGAACCGTGTCCTCCAGTATTCTAAGAAATACGCAAAGCTGACGGCTGACCAAGCTGAAAAGCTTGTGGACAGGCTCGTCAGCGAGGTCGGCTTGACTAGGAGGGAGGCGGTGCAGGTCGCCGACACATGCCCAACAACTGTGGACGAGCTTAGGGCGGTGCTGAGCGGCTACAAAAGGCTTGTCTCTTTCCTCCTGTTTTCAGAGGAGAAAATGAAAGCGGTCATAAGCTTGGTCGAGGATGCTTTAAACAACCGTCTCTGATGAGTGCAGAGGAAGCCATGCAGCGTCAGAAAAGGTACGAAGATTATGGATACGTTTTAGATGTGTTTCCCCCCTCACAGCATCGAGGAGCTGGCCAGAGGTTTATTCACGACCGGAACGAATTCGTGGTGCAGCTTTTGGGCGAGGAGTTTTTCACGCTTCTCGAAGTAGCTGTGAACGAGAAGTTCAAGCCAAAGCTTGGCGCAAAAATCTACATAGGCCGGGATGTTCCACGTGAAATCGTCAGGATACTGAGGCGTGTAGGTTTTGAAGATTTGACCGAGACGGCGGTGTCAAACCTCGAGCCGGCCATACGCAAGATTATCGAGGAGAGCCCTCAGAGGTTCATCGACTTCATCAACAACAGCGGCCTCCTCACACCAAGGCTGCATGCCTTGGAGCTGATACCGGGCATCGGTAAGAAAATGCTGCAGAAGTTCTTGACTGAGAGAGACGTTGCAAGGTTCCAGAGCTTCGAGGATGTCAAGAACCGTACAGGCCACCCTAACCCTGTTGATGCTTTCTGCAAAAGAGTTCTTCAGGAGCTTAAGAACAAAGAGGAAAAATACAGGCTTTTTGTGAGAGAGCCGGCCGGCAGGGAAGGTTTTTAACGCCCCTTGAACTGAGGCTCTCTCTTCTCGTAGAACCTAGCTTTAATCCCCTCCTTCAAGTCCTCGGTATGAAACATCAGTATCGACTCCTTCAGCTGGTACTCCATCCCCTCGTCTATTGGCATTTCCCCGCCCAAGTTAACGCATGCCTTCGTAGCTCCGACCGCTAACGGAGCGTTCTTGTTAATCCTCCTAGCGAGAGCCAGCGCCTCCTCCATCAGCTTCTCATGCGGAACAACCTTGTTGACGAAACCAAGCCGATAACCCTCCTCAGCCGAAACCCAGTCTCCCGTGAAGAGGAAGTATTTGGCCCAGTATTTGCTGAGGAAACGAGGCAGCCTTACAGTAATGCCTGCGCCGGGGCTTACCCCTATCGAAACCTCTGGAAGGCCGAATTTTGCGTTCTGGCTGGCCACCACAAGGTCGACGGCTTGAATCACCTCTATGTTGCAGTATCCGTTGACCGCTGCGATAATCGGCTTTCTCATCTTCTCCATAAAACGCCAAACATCAAGGTTGAACCTGTTGAACTTCTCAATCTCGGGAATTCTGCCGGCTTCGACGTTCGCCAGAAACTCTTTAGCGTCGCCGCCTGAGCAAAACGCCTTGTCGCCCGCACCTGTCACGATGATGGACCAGACCTCGGGGTCTTCAGCCGCTTTGTGAAGAGCGTCGTTAAACTCGGTCAACATGGCTACGCTCATCGCGTTTCTTGCCTCAGGCCTGTTGAAGGTTATGACCGCAACCTTGTCCTCCGCTCTCTTCTCGTAGATTATGTTTTTGTACTCGGTCATGAGTCTATGGCTTCTCTGGATGTTTTAAACCTTTATACGGGCCAAAGGATGCGATATGCCTATGGAAGCGTTGCTGAACGTTGAAAACGTTTCGAAGAGGTTCGGCGGGATTAACGCTCTCAGCAGTTTATCGTTCAGGGTAGGGGATAATGAGATTCTAGGAGTCATAGGGCCCAACGGCTCCGGAAAATCCACGCTCATCAACCTCATCAGCGGAGTTTACAGGCCTAGCGAAGGAAGAATAATGTTCAACGGGAAGAGCCTTACGAATCTCAAGACTTGGGAGATTACTAGGCTCGGAGTTGTCAGGACTTTTCAGATTCCATCGGTTTTCAGAGACTTCACAGTTCTTGAGAACGTAGTTTTTCCACTCTGTTTCACAGCCAACCTGAATCTTGCCAAGTCTCTGGAACAAGCTCGGTCAGTTCTAACGGAGCATGGGTTGGACGGAGGTAAGAAGGCTTCCGAGCTGACGCTTTACGAGGAGAGGAAGGTTGAGCTACTGAGGGCCCTGCTTTTGAAGCCTAAGCTGCTTATGATAGACGAGGCGTTGTCGGGGCTGACTGCTCAGGAGGCCGGCGAGATTTGTGATTTAATAGTGCGGAGCTCTTCTGAGATGAGGTTTTCGGTAATATGGGTCGAGCACAGGGTTAAGGAGCTCACTAAACATGTTAGGAGAATGATGGTTCTTAACTACGGCACCAAGCTTGCCGAAGGATCGCCTGAAGAGGTTGTGAGAACAAAGGAGGTAATCGAAGCATACATCGGAGGTGAAGCCGTATTTTAACGGTTGAGGGGTTGACGACCGGGTACGGCTCGATGCCTGTGCTGAAGAAGGTAAGCCTAGAGGTGTCCAAGTCCACCATAACGGGAATGATAGGGCCCAACGGCAGCGGAAAAACAACATTCATAAAAACAGTAGTAGGCCTAAACAGGCCGTGGGAGGGGAAGATCGTCTTTCAAAACACTCAGATAAACGGGAAATCGCCGCATGAAATAACTAGGATGGGGATATCGCTTGCGCCGGAAGGCAGGCGGCTTTTCCAGAAGATGACCGTGATGGAGAACCTTTTGATAGGCTCTTATCCGGTGAAGAAGGGAGACAGCAAGCTGGACAGGCTGGAGTACGTGTTTCAGCTCTTCCCCATACTGAAGCAGAGGAAAAACCAAGAGGCTGGAACCCTGAGCGGCGGAGAGCAGCAGATGCTCAACATAGGAAGGGCCTTGATGAGTTCTCCGCAGCTTTTGATACTTGACGAGCCCTCGCTCGGGTTGGCTCCGGTCATAACCAAGCAGCTTTTCTCAGTCATAGCTAGGCTAAGGGACGAGGGCTTCACCATTCTGCTCAGCGAGCAGAACGCCGCCCTAACCCTGAACATCTCCGACTACGTTTACGTGCTGGAGCACGGCTCCGTCGCCGTTAAAGACACTCCACAAAGCCTGATGAGGAACGATGTGATTAGACAGACTTACCTCGGGGTGTAGAGGCCTCAACCCTCCTAGCTCTGTATCTGTTGACGAAGCCCATCACCCCCTCCTTGTACAGCAGGCCGAAAGCCATCATAATGGCTCCCATGATGAGGATGTTCAGCTCAGCGTACAGAAACCGGATGTATTCGACGATGACCAAGAAGACGGTTCCGCCTATGAAAGGCCCTACAAGAGTGTTGACACCCCCTATCACGCTCATTATGATGGACTCGATGGACCATAGAATCTGGAAAGATGTGTAGGGGTCGGTGTACTTGACGTACAGCATGTAGACAACCCCGCTCAACGCCGCCGCCGAGTTGCAGACAGTGAGCGTGATTATCTTGTACCAGGGCACGTTCAAACCCATGACTCCGGCGAGGTTTTCAGCCAACTTTATCCCACGTGAGCCGAAGCCGAACCGGCTCTGCATGAAAACCCGCATGAAGTAGTAAACGCCCACAAGCAGGACGACGGAGACTGCGTAAAGCTCTTTCACGGGAACCTGCACCGTCGGAATTCCATACCCCTGAGACCCTCCCAGCCAAGGAACGTTAAGCATGATGAGCATAGCGCCTTCGGCGAACATCCAGCTTCCGATTGTGAAAGAAAGGCCCCGGAGTTTGATGAGGAGGAAGGAAACCGCAACCGAGAGGAGTACAGCCGCCAGAAACCCAGCGGCCGACGCCAAGATTATGTTGATGGACTGGTTTACCAAGAAGGCTGTTGCGTACGCTGACACGCCGAAGTAGAGCTGCAGCCCCAGCGTCACCATTCCCGTCGACGAGTAGAGCGTGTTCCAAGCCATGGCTAGAAGGACGAAGTAGATGTACACCATGGCGTAGTGGAAGAACAGAGACTTGGGGTCTAGGATGATGTAGGGCGTCAGAGCGGCTGCTAGGACGGCTAAAATCAATGCGTTGAAAGGCTGTATTCGGAACATCTCAAACCTCACGGTACTTGATTATCAGGGCGGCTATTATGACGAAAACGGCCGCTATGTCTTTGACGCCTACGGCTATGAAGCCTCCTATGATGTTTTCGGTCAAGGCTAGGATGAGGGCCATGGCGAACAGGGAGAACATGTTGGTTGTTTTGCCCACGAACAAAGTGAGCGCAAAGGCTTTTCCGAGTATGAGAGACCAGTCGCCTATTACTCCGCCGAAGGCCCTTAGGTAGAAGAAGCCGGCGACGCCGCTTATCGCACTAACCAAGGCAACGGAGAGCAGAAGCCTTGTCCTCGGGTTCACGCCCATCAAGCTCGCCGTGTCCCGGTCCTCCACCAACGCCCTTAGAGTCACGCCGAACATCGTCCTCTTGATTAACACATGGAAAAGCACCATTATCGAAAAGCTGAACACGAACGTCTCAACAAGCGTTGTGGAGAACTTTAGACCAGCTATCTCGATTGAAAGAGGAACTGGAAGACCTGTGACAGACTGCTCGATTGTAAGGGTTTGGGGTGGCTGGTATATGCTGACGAGCCCCTCTATCACATAGGCTACTCCAAGAGTCACTAGGAGAGTTGTGAAGTGGCTTTCGCTGACTCTCTTGACAGCGCCTTCAAAGAGACCGGAGCCAAGCACCGTCATCAAAACAACAGACGCAACTAGTGCTATGGCTGGATGGATGCCGGCGCTGATGACCCAGTAGCAGATGTATCCCGCTAGGAGGATTTTTATTCCGTGGGTAAAATCTAGTATTCCCATTAGCACGAATATTAGCGAAAGACCTATCGTTATGATTGTGTAGAGTCCAGCCAGCATCAACGAGTTGACGACTAGCTGGGCGAGAAACTCCAACATTTTTAAAAAAAGGTTTTAGGGTTTGTAGGGAACGGGGTCGACTACGGGCAGCTGTATTCCCAACCCGGGGTAGGTTCTCGGAGCTATCAGCCTGTAGTCGCCGTTCTGGTACTGCACCAAGTATATCATTCTAACAGGGTTGACGCCGTCCGCACCGAAGCGCACAGGCCCTACGAAGTATGTGTCGATTCCGGCCAACGCATCCCTTATCTTCGCCGGGTCGAGCGTGCCTGCTTTCTCGATGGCTGCAGCAAGCACAAGAACGGCCTCCGAGCCGGATGTCGCTATCGACGCCTCAGGCCACGGCAGCTTCTTTTTGATTCTTTCGTAGATAAAGTCGAACATCGCCTTGTCTGTCTGAGGCAAGGGGGATGGTAGGTCGTGGGCGTGGCCAAACACAGTTTCTAGGAGCGGCCCCAGCTCGGTCCTCACCGCTTGAAAGTCTCCGAAATATCCGCCAAAGAGGGCTTTCGGAGCTAGGCCCAGCTCTCTGAACTGTCTGATAAACTTAATGCTGCCGGGCGCTGAAGGCTGGAAGAAAACCACGAGGTCCGGGTTGCGTGCCTTGATTGTTGTGAGCATAGCCGCAAAGTCAAG
>JANWZU010000205.1 GCA_025054795.1 Candidatus Caldarchaeum sp. | reverse complement strand
ACGGAGGAAGGATAAATGGATGTACTACTTTAGGGGAAGCGTGAGGCAGATACCCGAGGACGACTTCATGCTGCTCAAAAACCTCGGCACCTCAGTCGTAGATGCTCGAAATACCTAGGTCTCTAGCTAGCTGGGTGCTCGATGCGTAGACGTCCTCAAGCCCTAGGTCGGATACACGGTATTTTCCCACGGCCGAGGTCATTAGCTGAACCTCCATCTTTATGGTTTCCAAGTAGTTTCTAACCCCTTCCTCGCCTCTGGTGTAGGCTGCGACAACCACAGGCCTGCCTAGGCCCGCCGCAGCCGCTCCGAAGCAGAGAACTTTAACGACATCTCCTCCGTCAACAAGCCTCCCCGAGCAGACAAAGTCGATCGCCAACCGCTTCCTCAGCCTAGAAACCTTACCTAAACAGGAAATTAGCGGCAGCCCAAGGTCTTTGAGCGCTGAAACGGGGCTGAGGCCTGTGCCGCCCTCCTTCCCGTCTATCCAGAAGACGTCGGCACTTTCCTCGCTGCACAGGGTTGCCACTTCTTCTATGTCTCTGTAAGGGCCTGATTTTATCCAAACCCTTGCACGTGGGTAGTTGTTGTGCATCAGCCTTATCATGCTGCGGAGTATCTCGGCGTTGAACGTTCCGGGAGCTGAGTGTCTTTCGTATAGAGGTTTCTCCACCAGCTTAGGGTCTGCGTCGAAAGAGTACTTGTCGCTTAATCTCAAGGCTAGTTCCCTTTCGACGAAAGTCTCTCCACCCAACCCAGGCTTGGCCCCTTGGCCTAGCTTTATTTCGAACCCGACCTTGCCTTCGTTTATGTACGGCGTTATGTCTGGGTCCGAGTAGACCTTGTTCCAGAGCTCGTCGTATGCGTCTTCAACGCTCTGCTGAACAAAAACTCCTCCCACGCCTTCACGCATGTTGTTCAGGTATGTCATTACTCTTTCTTTGAAGCATGGCTGGCTGGGCTTAACACGGCTCGAGTACCCCCAGACAGTCGCCACGTTTTCACCCACGCCCATGGGCACGCCGAGCTGGGCTGCGGCCCTAGCGACGTCGAGGGATACCTTGTTGTATATCGGAGTCGAACCCATCGAGGCTATGACGACGGGGATTGTTGACTTGAAACCGCCTACTGTGCAGGATGTATCTACGTCGGTGAAAAGAGGCTCCCTCATCAGCTCCTCCATCTTCTTAAGACGCAGCGGTGTGTAAAGCGGAGGAACTATTAGCAGCTTGTCGAGGGTGTCATGCCGTGTTGGAGCCGGCTGGTATATGGGAGCGCCTAGCAGAGCTTTTCCGAACTCGTCCAGCTCGGTCAGCGGGAAGACAGACTGGCGTCCCCGCTCAGCTCTGTCAGCCAGCTCCTCGACCGGGTACTGCTGAGTGAACCTGCCGAGAGATTTTAGCCCGCTGGGGCTTCTTAGAAGCCTCAGAAGCAGAGTCAGCAGAGATGTTTTCAACTCTCAGTTCACGGCGAGTAAACTCCAGCAACTTTGGGATAAGGCCTCGCCTCCCAAACAGCTTGCAGACCGCAGAGATAGCGGGTCAGCCTTTCAAGCCCTATTCCGAACCCTGACGTTGGCTTTATCCCCTCTCTCAGCATGTCGAGGTACCAGCCGTATTTTGCAGGGTTCTCGCCGCTCTCCCGAAGCCTGGCCAAAACCTTGCTGTATTCGTATTCTCTCTCCGCACCCGAGGCTGCTTCGCCGAAGCCCTCCGGATACATCATGTCAAAGTCTTTCAAGATGCCCGGCCTGCTCGGGTCTTCTTTGTCGTAGAATCCTCTTGCTCCACGGGGGTAGTCGATGATGAAGAAAGGTTCGCCGATTATGTGGGATAGCTTCTCCTCCTGCGGCCAAGGTATTTCTGCGGATGGGTTCACTTTCTCGCCGTGGGCCTTGAGTATTTCGACGGCTTCTGCGTGCGTTATCTTCTTGAACGGCGGTTGGAAATGGGGCAGCTTCCTCCCCAGCTCTTCCAGATAAGGTTTGGCCTTCTCCGAGACGAAGTTGACGACGTGTGAAAGCAGGTTTTCAGCCGTACTCATGGCTGCCCTGTAGTCGACGTCAGCCTCCTCTATGTCTATCTGCACAAACTCGACCAAGTGTCTTCCTGTTGTTGCTGACTCCAGCGGCTCAAGCCTGATGTTGGGTGAGAAGAAATAGATTTTGTTGAAGGCGGTGGCGAGCATCTGTTTGTAGAGTAT
>JANWZU010000174.1 GCA_025054795.1 Candidatus Caldarchaeum sp. | reverse complement strand
ACGGTTTACGCTTTGAGGCATCTTCCGCAGGACAAAAGCAGAAGGCTTCGTGAAATACTCGCAGAACACACATCCGACCCTCAGAAGGTTAGAGAGGCCATAGATTTAATCAAGCAGTCCGGCGCTGGCGAGTATGCGAAGTCGACGATGAGAAAAATCGTTGAGAAGGCATGGCTGAAGGTCGACAGAATCCTACCTCCCTCCCACGCCAAGGTTAAGCTGGGTAAGCTGGTGGGCTTCTTGGTTGAGAGGACTGTGTAAAAGCTTATCAAAACCCCATACATACACCAGCCATGTCGTCGATTAAGCTTGAGGTGGTTGATGTGAAGATTCCAGAGGGTTGCAACCTGGTTTTCGGAGTCTCCCACTTCATAAAAACCGTCGAGGACGTGTACGAGGCTGTTGTGAACACGGTTCCCGGCGCCAAGTTTGGCCTAGCTTTCATGGAGGCGAGCGGAGAGTGTCTGGTGAGGCATGAGGGCACAGACCCTGAGCTGAGGAAGCATGCGGCAGAGACGATGCTCAAAATCGGCTGCGGCCACACATTCATCCTTTTCATCAAAGGCTTCTACCCCATCAACATCATGCAAAGGCTCAAAGACGTTCCAGAAGTCTGCAGCATCCTAGCAGCCACCGCCAACCCGCTTCAGATAATAGTTGCAGAGACTGAGCAGGGACGTGGAGTTCTGGGCGTCGTTGATGGCCACAAGCCGAAAGGAATCGAAGACGACAAACACATAGAGGCGAGAAAACAGCTCCTCAGAAAGATCGGCTACAAGCTATAGCATTTTCCTAACCTTTTTCACAAACCTTTTGTAAACCTTCATGTCGTTGAAAAGCCACGAGTTTATTCCGGAGATCATGACGGGATCGGTCTCCAGAACCTCCTCTATTTCATCTTGTCGGAATGCTTTCAGGTAGTGAGCTGGATTCTTCATCAGCAGAATTCTGCGATATTCTATTTCGTGAATGTGTGTTATTGGGGTGCCTGATGTTTTTTCAACCTTTACGAGAAGCGGCTGTATGTCGCTGAGGTTGATGAGGCTTTGGTTCCCCCTTCCTCTCCACTCCTGCACGCATGCTTCGAACATGCCCACGACGTCGTCGACGTAGGGCTTGCCATCGTTGTAGTACATCAGCACGATGGGGTGGTTGAGCCAGCCTCTCAGACCGTCTTTAATCAGCCCAACCCTCCGCAGAATTACGTTGAGAACCTGCTTGGCCTCAACCCGTTGCTTGCCAAGCCTCAAGCTGTCGAGAGCAGACGCAGAACGCCGCCAATCGACGTAAGGCCTGAATATCTGCAAGCTGGCTCCAGCTCTGTTTCGTTTTAAATCAGCCGTGGGAAGAACGGTATGATTTTGTAGTTTACCAGCCCGAGCCAGAGCAGCCCTCCTAGAGATGTGTTGATGTATGGTAGAAGCCAGTACACCCGGTTTATGTCTCGCTTGAAGACAGCGACCGACAGAGGAACCGCTGGGTAGATTAGCACGAGGAAGCTCAGCGGATGGAAGCGTGTCAGAGTTAGGGCTAGATAGGCTAGGCCGGTCCAAAAGCCAGCCACAAGAGCCAGCGACGGCTTGGCGCCGATGTACACAGGCGTCGTCTTTATTCCAGCCCGTCTGTCGTACTCGATGTCCGGAATCGCTGAAAAGATGTGCATCGCTGAGATGTGAAGAAACCCGGCCAGCAGCACAAAGCTGTCGGGAAGCCGTCCTGAGACGATGTAGTAGCCGAACACTCCGGGCATGATGTACATATAGTTGGAGGCGAAGTCGAGGAACGGTTTGCTTTTGAACCGTAGAGGTGGGGCGCTGTAGAAAATCGCAAGAAACAAGAACCCGGCGAAGAGAATCCTTCCAACGTTGTCTTGCAGAACCATCAGCCCTAAGCTCAGCGTTATAACCGCAGCCAGAAGCCTCCCCAAACGCTTCCTCTCAACACCCACGACCCTCAGCTCTTTACCGTCCTTTTTCGGATTCAGGATGTCTGTGGCTGTGTCGAAATAGTCGTTGACTCCGTATATCAGAATGTTGGCTGGGACGAAAAAGTAAACTAGATAAAGGTAGTATTCTGGCCTTAGGAAATCGTTGAAGCCCGAAGCTCCTAGAGTGTATCCGATTACGTAGGGGCCGGCAGCATATATCCAAAACCTGAAACGAGAAACCTTCAACAGCTTGACGACAGACTCACTCACGGCCACGGAACCCCACCTAGGGGTACCTTGTGCTTCAGAACGTTGATGAAATTGATGTTTGCGCTGTAAATTATCCTTGGCTTCCACGGCTTAACTTTCCTGATGAACACAATCCAAGGAGTTCGATAGATTATCCTCGCAGTCCATTTGTACATATCCGAGGCGGTCTTTATTGGAATCAGGAAGCGGTAAGGAATATACCTGTATCCCTTCTCTGCGAACCTCTGCCACTCAAAGTATCTATCAATCTGCTTCCTGATGAAAACACTAAACTCGTCTAGTTTCCCGCAGATCTCGTACGGGTCGAAGCTCTCAATTCCGTATTCCCTCAGCTCTTCAAGCGGAAGATAGTGTCTACCTAGAACAAAATCCTCTCGGACGTCTCTGATGAAGTTGATGTACTGCATAGCCCGCCCAAGATGTCTGGCGTAGACGTACGACTCCTTCGGCAACCTCATTATTTTAGCCATGAAAAGACCGACCACCTCGGCCGAGCCGTACATGTATCCGCAGAGCTCATCCACCGTGTAGTAGGTTTTATGGTAGAGGTCAGCCTCCATAGCGTCGAGAAAAGCATCAACCCATCTTCTTTCAAACCCGTGTCTCTCTGCCAGGGCAACGAACTCCCGAACGACTATGTCCGATGTTTGATTTCCCTCAGCAGCTCTCTCATACTCCCGCCTGAAACGATGAAACCCTTCAACATCCTGCGGAATACTGTCTACGTAGTTATCGGCCTTTCTGACGAATGCGTAAAGCCTGAAAACCTCAGCTCGTGTCTCTGCTGGGAAGAAAAGAGAGCTGTTGAAATATGTTTTGCTGCCTTTCTTGAACAGCTTTACGATTTCGGGGTTCAACTCGGTTGTTTTACCCAAAAGCATTTTACGTCATCTCCTTAGCTATCTTTCTTCTCACTATTTCAGCTGAGATCAGAACCATGGGAAGGCCTATTCCCGGATGAGTGTACTGGCCTGTGTAGAAGAGGTTTTTCACCTTCCTGCTCCTATGTCCGGGCCGCCAGAAAGCTGTTTGACGCAGCGTATGCGCCAGGCCTAGGGCAGAGCCTCTGAAAGCGTTGTACCTTGAAGAAAAATCGCTTACGCTGAAAAACTTCTTCAACACCAAGCTGTCGCTGATCTTCTCGCCTGTCTTGGTCTCAAGGTCTTTCAACACGTTGTTGAAGAGCTTTTCACGTTTTTTCTCATCGTCGCCCACCCCGCAGGCTACAGGCACAAGCATGAACAGAGCCTCACCGTCTTTCGGCGCAGCAGTTTTATCTACCTTGGAGGGAACGTGCACGTAGTAAGAGGCATATTCCGGCCATTCGGCTTTTCCTGTGTCGAAGACTTGGCTGAAATTCTCACCCCAGTCCCGCTCCAGGAAGACGTTGTGGCTGACGAGTGAGTTTACCCTGCTGTCCAGACCTAGGTAGGCTATAAGCGCCGAAGGAGTGAACATACGTTTACTCCAGTAGCCTGCGTCATACGTCCTGTACTGTGGCTCCAACAGGTTTGTCTCGGCGTGTGCGAGGTCTGCGTTGACAACAACCGCATCAGCCTCGACAGCCAAGCCGTTAGCAACTATTTTCCGGGCCCTTCCTCCCTCAACTTCAATCTTCTTAACCTCGTGTCCAGTCAGAAACTCAACACCTTGAGACTTCGCCAATTTGTAAACGGCCTCTACAACCTCCCGGATGCCTCTCTCAGGTTGGTAGACTCCTTGAACCATTTTGACGTAGTTGAGTATGGCGTAGAAGGCCGGAGACTTTGCTGGAGGAGTCCCAACGAAACCCACAGAGTAGAGCAGAATTTTACGGGCCTTTTCGCTTTCAAAACGTTTCTTGACGTAGCTGTCGAGAGATTCGAAGATGTTTATCTTAATTCCCTGCGAGATTATCTCACGCTGGAAGAAGCTGAGCGGCGAGTCGAGGTCGAGGTAAAGAGTCTTCGAGATGCTTTCATACAGCTCTCCGCATTTAGCGAGAAACTTCCGCAGCTTTTCACCGCCGTTCCTCTCAAGCCTGTCGAAAACACTGTAGATTTCCTCAACATCCGCTCTTATGTCCACCACATCGCCGTCGTCGAAGAATATCCTGTAGCTGGGGTCGAGTCTATGGATGGAGTAAAGGTCCGAGGTTTTATAGCCGAAATTCATGAAGAACTTGTCGAAGACCTCCGGCATTAGGTACCAAGTCGGCCCCATGTCGAAGACGAAGCCGTCCCTGCTGAAAACACCGGCCCTGCCTCCCACGTTCTCGTTCTTCTCGACGACAGTCACTTCGTGGCCGTCCTTGGCCAGCAGGGCAGCAGCCGCTAATCCTCCTAGCCCACCGCCGACGACGGAAATCTTCATCCTGAGGTGGGTGTAGAAGCTTTTTATTTAACGGTATGGCAATTACTCGAAATCAGATCGGGTATTGTCATCACTGATCAGAAATACCCGCTCTCATCACGCAGTCATATGGTCTATGCGTGTTTTTATAGTTGTCTTCTAAGCTCTAAAGATTTTTTAATGAGTCGCTTAGAGCGTGAACAGCTTTCACGGCTGTTTCCCCGTCTATCGTCAGCGGCGGCTGTATTCTCAAAACGTTTTTGAAAACTCCGCCCACGCCGATTAGATATCCTTTCTTAAGCATGTTGAGCTTTATTTTCTCAGCCGTCTCGCTGCTCGGCTTCTTGCTTTCCTTATCCTCCACAACCTCGATGCCTATCATGAGGCCCTTCCCTCTAACCTCGCCTATTTTCGGATGATTCTCAAGCTCCTTCATGAATTTCAGCATGAACTCGCCTTGAATTGCAGCGTTTTCATGAAGCCTATCCCGCATCAAAACTCTAAGCCCCGCTAAGCTAGCTGCGCATACAACGGGGTTTGCGAAGAAAGTTGTGAAATGGTCGCCTTTCTCTAAAGCGTTATCGACACGTTCTGAGACGGCCACAGCTCCGAGCGGAAGACCAGCTCCCAAGGCCTTGGCCATCGCCATGATGTCGGGGTTTATTCCCCAGTGCTCGCATGCGAACAACCTACCTGTCCTGCCGAATCCTGTCTGAACTTCGTCAACTATCAAAGGCACGGCCCTGTCTGCGCATATTTTAGACAGCCTTGGAAGGTATGTGTCGGGAGGAACTATGATTCCCCCTTCACCTAGAATGGGTTCTACGACGACTCCGGCCACATCGCCCGAGGTGTAGTGGTCTATTATGTCAGCTACTTCGTCGGCGCATCTCTCCCCAAACTCTCTCGCAGAAAGTCCTCCGCCATATCTGTAATAGTAGGGGCATGGGGCGTGAACTATCCCGGGGTAGTTGGCGTAGTTGCCAAGATTGTTTTTGTATTTCCGCTGCCCTGTTAGGCTTAAAGTGAGCGAGAGACGACCGTGGAAAGAGCCTTTCAAAGCCACCACGATGCTTCCTGTCCTGTTTTCCCTCAAAGCAAGTTTCTTTGCGAACTTAACGGAGCCGTCGACGGCCTCGGAGCCGCTGTTGCAGAAGAAAACCTTCGATATGTTTGAGGGTGTGTGCTGCAGAATTGTTTTGGCTAGCTCGATTTCAGGCATGTGGTAGTAGAAGCCGGAGACATGCATGAACTTCCTCACCTGCTCAATAACCGCCTCGACGACCTCGGGATGGCAGTGTCCGAAGTTGTTAGTGCTGATTCCTGCGAAAAGGTCTGTGTAGACGTTGCCGTCGTAATCTTCCACTAACAGGCCGCTTGCACGCTTCACTGCGATGGGTTCCCGTGGGATGAGGGCGTTTACAAGATACTTTCGGCTCAGCTGCATTATTTCGCTGTTGCTTTGAGGAGCCATGGACGCATCAGAAAGTTTCAGAGTGTTATTAATTTTTTCATCTAGTAAAATGTATAAAAGCCTCAGGAGGATGGTCAGTACCGTGGCTAAAATTGTGTGCGGGTTGGCTATGACGCACAACCCCCGAATCTTCTACACGACTACACCTCCTCCAGAGGCTGAGAAGCAGCGCATACTCAAAGTTTTCGCAAAGCTGAAAGAAGTAAGGGAGGAGACCAGGGCTGAGACGCTGCTCATTATTGGCAACCATCACCTCACAACTTTCCTCGAGACTATTCCTTCTTTCGCCATAGGTGTTTCCGAAACTGCTCACGGCCCTACTTCTTTTGAGGTTGAGGCTGGAATACCGGCTTACAGATGCCGGGTTCAGTATGATGCTGCTGAGCATCTTCTTGAAAAATGTGTCGCTAATGATTTTGATGTTGCTAGAGCTTCGGAATACGTGCTTGACCACGCCTTCACAATACCTCTATGGTTCATATCGCCCGAAATGCAGACGCCAATAATTCCCGTATTCACCAACGTCCACGTCCCACCAATACCACGACCCATGCGCTTCTACAAGCTTGGTAAAGCGTTGGCTGAAGGGGTTGAAAGCTGCAAGCATGTGGAGCGTGTAGGGGTTGTGGCCAGCTTTAACCTGTCGCTGAACGTTGGCAACTCGAGGATGGGTAGGTACGACGAAAAGTTCGACAGGCTTTTCATAGAAGGAATGAGTGAAGGTAGGTTAGGGAGTTTGGTGGATGAGGTAGGCTTGGACAGGATGATGTCTGCTGGAAACTCTACGGTTGAGGTGCTCAACCTGTACACCTTGTTCGGCGTGCTGGGTGATAGGAAGCCGGTTGTCTGCTTTAACGAGGTTGTGAAGGGCTGGGGAACTGTTTCAGCCGCCGTTTGGAAGCTAGTCTAATTCTGAAGCCGGAAGGCGGGGAACAACCTCAGACCTGTATTTGTCGGGGTTTTTCTCAAATATGTGGGAGATGTTGAACATCACAAGAGGATGGACGCCCATTCTGTAAAGTCGCACGTAGTCTTTCGAAGCCACAGCCTCGCACAATTGCTCCGAAATCCCGTACCTCCTCAAAACAGGAAGAGGGTCTCCCCTAAACTCTTCCCTCAGCTGACTGTTTTCGTGGAGGTCCTTAACCAACCGATAGAGCCTATAATGCTTGACGTAAGGCTCCAAAAGTTTTTTCACCCCATTTTACGGGTAATCAAGGTCAAAATCTTTTCAGGAGTTAGGGGTAGGCTGTCTATCTGGGCGTTGATTCCAAGATTGGATAAGGCGTCAAGCACAGCGTTGGGCACCGCCGCCAAAGGGCCTATGACGTCGGCTTCAGCTATCCCCTTCACACCCAGTATGCTTCTGTTGGTTGGATGAGACAGGTCGTAGACTGAAACGTCGAACCCCTCAGAGGCAGTCATAAGAAGCAGGTCTGCGAAAGTCTGGGTAAGCATCTGAGAGTCCGCATCATAGACAAACTCGCAGAGAAGAGCTGCCTCCACACCGTTAGCTACTGAGCCGACAACCTGCCCCTCAACTATCATAGGGTTGATGGTCGCACCACAGTCATGGACGACGACGTATTTTTCTACTTCCACATGGCCTGTTTCGGGGTCGAGGGCTACTACCGCTACGTGTGCTGAGAACGGGTATGTAAGGTAGCTGGCTGTAGGATCCTCGACGTAAGATTCTCTTGAGCGGTCGCTGCCGCCTATCCATGTTGCCGTCAACCCGGGCTCCAGCCCTTCGGGCAGGTTTGACTGATGACGGTAAACAAAAGCGGCTACCTGCTCTAGGCTTACTTTCACTCCGCTGTTTCTGACGCCTACCATACCGTCTTCGAGGACTAGGTCGTTCGGGTTTGCCTCCAGCATAAGGGATGCAGCCTTCAGTACCTTGCTCTTGAGAATACGAGCGGCTCTAACGCATGACTCAACGTCCGGGCCTGAGAACTTGCTTGCATGTGTTCCGCTGAACGGGGTCCAAACCATGCTCTGGGAGTCGAAGTAGTTTTCGGGGAAGGATACCGACTGAGGTGTTATTCCAAGTTCTTCAGCGACTATTTGAGCAAGTGAAGTACGTTGCCCCGTCCCCATGTCTGGTGAGGGGCTTGACACTTTCACGCATCCATGCACGTCTACCGAGACCTGAATCGCCTCAAACTCAACTGCCCAAGCAGAGCCTCCGTGAACAACAGTACTTATGCCGACGCCGTAAACCTTACCATCCTCGCGCCGGCTTTGCCTGTACTCTTCCACTCGAGCAACCTCCAACGCTTTCCTCAGAATGGCTGAATAGTCGGATGGGTCGTATATCTTTCCCGAGGGTGTTGCGTACGGCATGTCGCCGGCCTTGATGTAGTTCTTGAAACGGATTTCAGCTGGGTCCATAGAGAGCTCCCTCGCAATGGTGTCGACCATTCTCTCGACGACGTAGCCAATTCCAGCTTTGCCGACGGCCCTAACAGGAGTTGAAGGCGATTTGTTCGTGAGCACACAGTAGGCGTCCCATTCGATGTTCCTGACGTCGTATGCGCCGTTTATCAGCGTTTTGTGCATTAGCGCGTAGATTCCCGCATAGCTTATCGAAGCCCCCTCGTCGACGACTTCCTCGATACGGTAGCCTAATATTCTTCCGTCTTTTCTGACTGCCGCCTTTATTTTGAAGAAACACGCGGGCGTATGGCCTGCGCTCGAAAGATGCTCCCTTCTTGTTTCCACGTATTTAACTGGTCTGCCTGTCTTCAGCGAGAGGAGTGATGTGATCAGGAGGTTTTTCCAAGGCCTTCCCTTTAACCCGAACCCTCCGCCGATGTGAGGCACCACGAGCCTGAGCCTGTTGGACGGAATCCCTAGACAATGGCTGAGCACCTTTACGGCTTCTCCCACCATCTGAACGTTAGCCCAGACCGTCAAGCCTTTGCTATGTTCATCATATTTAGCTAGAACACCTATAGTCTCCAGCGGAGGGATGCTGTAGCTGTGTAGCTTGAACTCCATCTCCAAAACTCTGTCGGCTGATGCGAAGGCGGCTTCAACGTTTCCCCATTTCTCGTGGAAATGAGCAGCCAAGTTTGTGCCGAAGGGTTCGTAGACAAGGTTGCTTGAGTCGTTCATGGCCCTGTATGGGTCGCTTACAGACTCAAGTGGGGCGTACTCGATATGTATATCTTCGAGTGCATCGAATGCTTCGGCCTGTGTTTCAGCCGCTACAGCTGCAACCGGCTCGCCGACGTATCTGGTTTTCCCCACAGCCATACAGTATTCTTGCGGGCTTAAGTGAAGTATCTGCCTAGCCGGTGGGATGGGTTTGGTTCGCTCCAGCACGTCGCTGGGTAGGAGGACCGCTCTCACACCGGGTCTCTTCAGCGCCTGTTTAACCTCGACGCCTCTGACGTATGCATGTGGGTAAGGGCTTCTCAGAATCGCTGCATGAAGCATGCCGTTGATCTTCAAATCATCGACGAAAGTTGCTTTCCCCGTCAGCAGAGGCGGGTCTTCAAGCCTCTTGACACGTTCCCCTATCCATCTACGCTGCGTCGGCATTTTCCGACTGCATTTTCAGCCGCACGTTATAAAGGCTTAATTTTCATCAACTACGAAAACGAAGCAGGCGCAACAGTAATATCCGAGAAACTAAGCACGGCACACGGAGTTGAGAAAATACATGCCTAAGACTAGACATCAAGACCTTAGAGATTTTATGAAAATACTTGAAGAAAGGAACGAGCTCAGGGTTGTTGAGAACGCTGACCCTGAGCTGGAAATTGGTATACTGACGATGATGGTGGGTAGAAGAAAGCACCATCCATCCCTGTTGTTCGACGCAATCAAAGGATACCGTAAGGGGTTTAGAATAATAACGAACCTCATAACCACGGAAGCTAGGAACAGGCTGGCTGCGGGCATCGAGCCCGAGCTCGAAGTCGACAACATGGTGGAGTTCCTAGCCGGCTTACTGA
Organism: Candidatus Caldarchaeum sp.; assembly: GCA_025054795.1. GTDB lineage: Archaea > Thermoproteota > Nitrososphaeria_A > Caldarchaeales > Caldarchaeaceae > Caldarchaeum. The sequence goes on along the minus strand of JANWZU010000174.1, from coordinate 4,119 downwards.
AAGAATACCAGCCAGTCAAACCAACCATGGTGTCAGACGGGCCCGTTATGTCTAGCAAGATGGTTGGCGATAGGGTGGACTTGGGGATTTTCCCAAGCCCGTTGTGGCATGAGTTCGATGGAGGCCGGTACATAGGTACAGGCACTGTGGTTTTGATGAAGGACCCTGAAAATGGCTTCATCAACCTAGGCACTTACCGCATACAGCTACATGACAAGAAAACCCTCGGAATCTCTATCTCACCCGGCCATCACGGCGGAATAATCAGGGACAAGTACTGGGAGAGGGGGCTCAGCTGCCCTGTCGTCATCTCTTTCGGCCACGACCCCACCTTGGGGGTGGCCGCCGACCTTCCCGCATCATACGGCGAAAGCGAGCTTGACTACGCTGGATGGCTTAGGGGCAGGCCTGTCGAAGTGATTGAGGGCCCGTTGACCGGGTTGCCGATTCCAAGCACCTCGGAGCTTGTTGTGGAGGGAGAGATACCGCCTCTGCAGGTTGAAAGCAGGGTTGAAGGGCCCTTCGGCGAGTTCGGCGGATACTACTCGGTGGAGGAAAGGCCTCAGCCCGTTGTTAGAGTGAAAGCCGTCTACTTCCGTGAAGACCCAGTGATAGACGGACGTCCTCCGTACAGGGGAGTTAGGCATGATGGCCCGCTTCCGTTCAACCTTGCGTTTCTGCTTAAAACCCTGAGAGACTTGGGCTACCACGACGTCAGGAAAATAGGCCGGGTAGGGGCCTTCCTAGTTGTTTCTTTGAAGGTTAGGTATGCAGGCCAAGTAAGGCAGGTGGCCGACCTTGTAATGTCCGGCATAGGCATGCGCCCCCCAAAATACTTGATGATGGTCGACGAAGACATAGACCCGGACAACTTTGAAGACGTGATGTGGGCTTTCCAGTCGAGAGTAGACCCTGAAGACTCCATCCACCTAGTTAGAAATCGCTGGACTTCGCTCACCGACCCACGTGTCCCGCCCGAGAAAAAAGCTGTTTGGGACATAACATCATCAAGCCTAATCATAGACGCAACACGTCCATGGGGATGGCGTGATAAATTTCCAAAACCGACCGAACCGTCCAAGAACACGCTCAACAAATACTACGTGAAATGGAAAAGTTTCCTAGACTCGTTGTGAATGTCTAGGGTCGTCTGGCCAAAAGCACTCTTGCTCTAATGAGCCTAGCTATCAGCAGCACGGTTGAGATGATCAAGGCCAGTATACCCACTAGAATCATTATGGCTGCAGCAAACTGCCTGTCTTCGCCGTTTATCCACAGGCCCCACAGAAGCACCGATATCACCTCCGTTCCAGGAGCTACAAGCAGGACCGAGGCGCTCAACTCTCGGAAGCTTACTATGAATGCGTAGACCCAAGCCCCCACCATGGCAGGCCTAAGCAGCGGGAGAACGATACGTCTTATTGAGGACATGAAACCCGAGCCACAAACCCTAGATGACTCCTCAAGCTCTTGATGAATCTGGACAACGACTCCTGAAAACAACCTCGTGACATGAGGCATGAACCTAGTTACGTAAGCAATCACAAGGATGGCGGCCGTTCCGTATATTCCGATTGGCAACGTGATGTATCCCCAAAGAAGCCCCAGTGCAAGCACAAGCCCTGGATAAGCCTGCGGCATCATCGCCACGTTCTCCACTACGCTTGCTCCTCTGGCCTTAACTCTTCGGGATAGATACACCACTATAGGTATCAGGAAGACTAGGATGCTTGCTGCTGCGGCTGAGAACAAAGTGCTGTTTATGATTGCTGTGAAGAGATGTGGATGGTTCAGAACCTCGACATAGTTTTTCAAGGTGAAGTCGCCGAACAGGTTGTTGGGGTCCCAGAATATCTTGAACGACAGAAGTAGAACTAGGGATATAGGCAGCACAATCAACACAGCGGCGTAAACCATCAGCAGCAGAAAAGTTGCGTACCGCCATTTACCAAGCTTGATCACGTTAGGCTGGTATCCCCGACCAGTTATCACAGCATACCGCTCAACCCTCGCCGTATAGCGACGATAAACTGTTGTAAAAGTCAAGACTATCATAAGCAGGATAACCGCCAAGGCTGTTGCTTGACCTGTTTTAGGAGGTATGCTCCATGAGACGGCGTTGTATATCGTCGACATGAAAACAGGAATATTGGCTGGCAGACCTATCATCGAAGGAGTTTCAAAGACCTCCAAAACTATGATGAAGTTGAGCAGCGTCATAGACAGGATGGCCGGCATGGTAAGCTTCAACGTGACGCTGAACGTGGTTCTTCTAATCCCTGCTCCGCATACCCGTGAAACATCCTCGTACTCAGGGTTCATCGATTTGAACGCCGCCTGAATCCCTATGTAAACAAGCGACGAAGTGTTCAAGCCTGTGATGAATATCATTCCCGGCAAAGAGTATATGTTGAGTACGGGCGCATCGGGGCCGAAGACTTGGCCAATAAAATTGTTTATCAAACCCACTCTTGGATGAAGAAGGTAAATCCAAGCTATGTTCGTCAGTAGTGCAGGGGTCATGAGGTCTATGTATGGTAGGTAGGAGAGAAGGCCTCTCCCCGGAGTGTCTGTTCGAGCCGTGATGAATGCGTAGAAAACAGCTAGTAAGGTAGCTAGGAGAGATGCACCGCCAGCGTAGACCAAGCTGTTTATAAAAAGTGTTGGAAGAAGAGGGTCTGCAAACGCATCCAAGTAATTCTTAAGCGTCCATTCCCCGGGGTAGCCGGGGTAGCCGCTCCAAAAACTGCCGGCGATTAAAGAGCTGATTGGAAAAAGCACTAAAAGTCCTACGACCGCCACCAGCGGCAGCGAAACTAAAGAGGACGAGTAGCGCTGCGGGAGCATGGCTACAAAAATAAATTAGGTTATGTTCCGAAGCCCATGGACCTGAACGTCTGAACCAGAGACTGAGCCTCTGCAACTATCTCCTCGTCTGGGTAGAGATACAGCCTTCTACCCGGGAAGGCGGCTTCAGCAGAGTATTTTGCGTTCACGCCTGGCCTCGTCGGGAACCTCACGCTGATGTTTCCGAATATGCTCTGGCCTTCGGCCGAAAGTATGTAGTCCATCATAAGCTCTGCTGCGTTTCTGTGCGGCGTGTCTTTCAACAGAGCGCCTGCGTTGATCGTGACCATGACTGGCAGCTCACTTACCCAGAAATTCCGTACAGGCGCACCCTCCTCAGCGCTCTTCATTATGTCGTGGAGGTAGGCGATGAAGCCTATCCTGTACTGTCCATCCCTCACAGCCTGCGTCACGCCGCTAAGCGAATTGTTCAGCACCGGCTTTAATGCAGCAAGCCTCTCTAGAATCTCCCTCCACCGTGTTTCGCCTATGATGTTTTTCATCTGGCCCCACATGAAGGTTGAAGCTGTTCCTTGTAGAAGGTTGTGCATGATTATCTGTCCTCTGTTCGTTGCCTGAAGCACATCCTCGATGCTCTGAGGCGTAGTTGCTAGAAGCCTTGTGTTGACGACGGAGGCGTTGGGCAGCATCACGACAGGGCTCCAAAAACCTCTGTCGTCGAAGAAACGCCCTGGATAAGCGAGCAGCTCCCTCGATTTGTAGGCGTCGAGCAGGCCTTCGCTCTTCATCTGCAGTATGTTAGGTAGGCTCATGATTACTATGTCGGCTGTCGGCCTTTTGGCGCCTATCTCGCTCTTTATACGGTTATACAGCTCGCTCGGAGAGCCTCTCAGATACTGAACCTGCACGTCTGGAAACTTGGAGTTGAACGACCGCTGCAACGGTGTAAAGTCCTCGACGTCTAAGCTGCCGTAAACCAGCAGCTCTCTCTCACGCTTGGCGTTTTCGTATTTCTGCTGAATCTCAGAAAGCGGCGTTAATGTGGAGACAACAGTGGCAGTTCTAGTCACCGTCTGAGCCATGGTGACGGTTGGTCCGGGCACAGTCGCCGTAACAGTGGCAGCTCCCACCTGCTGTGTAAGCGTCTTAGTTACGGTGTTTGCCTGCTGGCTTGAGATTCCTCCCAAATAGCCGGCTATGCCGCCAACCCCGAGGCCTACGACGGCGCCGATGGCTGTTTTCCCTGTGGCAGATATCGCTCTTCTTCTGGTTATTTTCCTCTTCATATAGTCTTCGGGCATTTTCGAAGGC
>JANWZU010000146.1 GCA_025054795.1 Candidatus Caldarchaeum sp. | reverse complement strand
TTCCCCTTGTTCTCGAAGAGAATCCTAACCTCCTCGCCGGCCCTCAGCCTAATAGTAGGCTCTCCCCCGTCTACACTGAATCTAAAGTCCTCAGCCGTGACCACGACTGTCCTAGCCTCGGGCCGCTGCAGGAAGACGATGAAGAAGCCAGCCAAGACGGCGGCGAGCAATATTACGACGGGAATTATTACAAATACACGCCTCACATGCCTGCGGACACCGAGCTAGGTTATAACTATATTCCGATGACAAAAGAGTTAATCGACAACTCTTATAAAACCAGAGCAAGTCTAAACAACCGTGAAGACGGGCGAAGGCGTGTTTTTTAGAGCGGCAACCCTTTTCGCAGGAGGCTTCCTTGTCTCCGTCCTCGTGGGAAACTTGGCCGTGGATTTGCGTATGTATGTTTTGACACGTTTCGGCGGCGTCTACAGCTCTCTAGCCGCCTACTACGCAGTCCACTACGTCCTTTTCCAGCTGACGCTGATAGCCGTCGTTTACTTGGTCCTCCACGGCTCACGCCTGACCAGGACACAGGAAGCCCTTGCCGTGGTTGTTTTGACGGCCGGCAAGCTTCTGGGAAGAGCTGGCTTCGAAGCAGCACCCACACCAGCTCAACTACTCTTCTCGCTGGTCATTTCAACACAGCTGAGCATGGCATCCCTCCTGCTGGGCTACAGCCTTCACGCACACAGGCCGGCTTCAGCCGAGGTGAGAAAAAGCGACTGGAGCCTCGAAACCTACGCAGGCATGGCTGTTCTTTTCTGGTTCGCTTTGATGCCGGGCGTAGACGCGCTGGGAAGCGACCTGTACTCAAACCTTCTCAGGACTGGTATGGCTATCTCACTAGTCGGAGTGGCCTGCAGGTTCTTCAACGGATGGGAAAACCCTGTTAGACGGGTTGTTCTGCTAACTGCTTTCTGCTTGGCAGGCCTCGTGATTGCAAGCCTCTTCGCCGACATACTGTGGAGAGCCGGAACTCTGACAGTCCTGCCGCCACCCGAGAACATGTACTACTTGGCGGCTCAAGCCTCTCAAGGGTTTTTCCTAGCCCTAGCGGCCTCTGGAGGGATATGGCTAAATCTTCTTTTACAGAGAGTTCGGCAGGTTGCAGCCCCAACAGCTAAGCCAGCAGGTTAGGAAAACCTTAGCTGACCGCTATTTTTCCAACCACCCGTTCATGAAGCTTTTCTACTCAGGAAAGCTAACACCACAGCAGGTCAGAGCATGGATAGTCAACCGCTACTACTACCAGAGGCAGGTTCCCGTGAAAGACTCGGTCATACTGGCCAACTGCAGCGACCCGGAGTCGAGAAAGCTTTGGCTTCAGCGGCTTATGAAACGTGAAGGCGTAGGCGGCTACAGAGGAGACGTCGAGGGATGGGCCTTGTTTGCGGAGGCGGCTGGAATATCCAGAGACAGGCTTGAGAAAACCGAGGTGCTGCCCGGCGTCAGGCTCGCCGTGGACGCCTACCTCAACTTCGTCAAAACCGTGAGCTGGGTCGAGGGGGCTGCAGCATCCCTTTCAGAGCTTCTCGCCGTCGACGAGCTTCCCAAAAGAATTGAAGCCATGCGGCAGCACTACGGCTGGATAGACCAGCGGGGGCTGGAGTTTTTCCTCGAAAGGCTGTCCTACATAAAGGAAGACATAGACCTTGTCTTCGGCCTCGTTGCAAGCCGCATAACGAACAGGGAGACGCTTAGGAAATGCTTGAACGCAGCTGTCTTCAGCTGCGACGTCCACTGGTCCATCCTCGACTCCGTCTACATGAAGTACGTTGTGTCGAAGCCGCGATAGCTCCTTCACGCCTGTCCTCCGAACTAGGTATGAGTAGGCCTGCGTCCTGTGCTGCGGAAATTTCTCCACAGCACATCTTTCGCCGAGGAAAGCCAGAGCAGTCCTCAGCAGCAGCGAATGGAGAAACTCGTCCACCCTCGGGTCGTACAACCCCGAGCCCAGAAAAGTCCTGAGATGAATCAATCCTTTGTTTTTGAAGGTTGACGGGTTGGTGTCAGCCAGCTTGTCCAGCGCCTGCAACCCCCTCTCAAACATCTCCACCCCTGAAGAACGGCCATGCTGAGACACGACGGATTTCACAACAACGTCTTCGGCAACACGTTCACCGTAGTTCCTGAAAAGGCTGTGGCTGTCCAGCCCAACCAGAATAGAACACGTCCTCATCATCTGGTACATGAAAAGTGCGAAACCAAGCCTTAGCCGCAGCATGTCATGCTGAAGTTTCGAAAGCTGCCTGACGTTTTTGGCGTAGTATTCTTCCAGCTGTATCAGATTCTTCTGCACTTCCGCAGGGCTGGACACGGCGACCAGCGACCCATGCTTCAGCGAGTAAACCTTCGACTTAACCACGTCTTTAACCACGACCTGCCCCTCGGACAGCAGCTGCTTCACATGGTAGTGTACCAGCTGTCTGGGAACACGGAGCTGTCTAGCCATTTCAGAAACAGCCATGGGCTTCGAAGCCAACAAGCTCATGATAGCTTCTCTTGTGTGCATTTGTACAAAAAATTATGACAAAAAATATATAAACAATACACAATTACTCAAGCTCATGGCAGCCTCAACGGCGAAAACACCGCTTCTTCTGTCAGTAGCCGCCTTGGTCGTCTCGATAATCGTAGCCGGATACGCAACAGCGATAACCCAGTCGGCCCAGTCCATACAAGGCGAAACCTCCCGCCAAGTTAAGGACGTGCGGACAGCGTTAGACGATATCAGCGGCAGAATCAGCTCTCTCGAGAGGCTTGTCTCCCTGTACGCTAAGGCAGCCGGCATAGATTCGCCTCAACAGGCTGAGCTTATTGTTAAGCAGAGGGAGGAGCTTCAGGCTAGGGTTGACGCAGCCAGAAGAGAGAGCGGCAGGCTGGTTGTTTACGGAAGCGTCGACTACGCCGACATCAAGTCCACTCTTGATGCATTTCAAGCCAGATATCCCTTCATACAGGTGGTTTACGAGTCGATGCGGCCTCCGGAGGTCTACACGCGAGTGTCGAGCGAGCTGTCGGCCAACAAGCCCACAGCAGACTTGGTGCTGGTCTCCCACACGACGGGAATAAGGTTTGCGCAGGAGAAACGCTACCTACCGTACGTATCGCCCGAAGCAGCCTCATACCCGGACTTCCTGCGGGACAAGAACGGCGAATGGACCGCCGCCGTACTACTTCCAATAGCTTTCGTCTACAACACCGACAAGGTCAAACAGCCTCCCTCAACGCTTGAAGCCCTTACAGACCCGCAGTGGGCTGGGAAAGTGATTATGCATGACATAACTCTGGGTACGACGGGGACGCAGTACCTAGTTTCGCTGAAAAACATCATCGGCGAAAGCCGGTTTAACAGCTTCGTCGACCGGCTTGTAAAGAACGTGAAGCCAACCCTCGACATCTCCGTCTCCACGGTCGCTGAGAAGGTGGCCAGCGGCGAATTCCACATAGGTTTGATAGTTAACCTCCATGACGTGGTTAGGCTGAAGATGCAGGGAGCTCCGATCGAATACTTCCTGCCGACAGACGTACCGCTTCTAACAACGTTCTCGCACATAGCCATCATCAGCACGACGAAGAACCCCAACTCAGCCAAGCTTCTCGTCGACTTCATCCTGTCGAAGGAGGGGCAGACGATAATAGGGAACACGCCGGTAAGGTTCCCTGCGAGGCCTGACACGGCTGCTAGATTCTCGCTGGATAAAATCGTTCCCGCAGGCTTGAGGATGGTCAACTACCCCGACGATGAGGCAATAGCCAAGGCCAGAGACTGGGCCGCAAGGTTTAAGGAGATGGGCTTCGGCGCAAAGTAGGAAGAAATGCCGAGGACGACTTGGCAGCCGCATAACCTGCTAATTTTTTTTGTTTTCGTTGTTGCAGGCTTCTTCATCCTACAGCCAGCTGCTTTCCTTCTTTTCGGAAGTGTGTGGAGCTCTCCTCCCGGCAGACCCGGCCACTTAACCGGATCCAACTACGCAGAAGTTTTGAGAGACCCGTTTCTAGGCAGAGTGCTGTTCAACACGTTTGTCTTCGCAGCGGGCTCCTCGTTGATAGCCATAGCCCTCGGCTCGACGCTCGCCTTCCTAGCCACTAGGACCGATGTGCCTTTCAAAAAAGCCATCATCTACTCGCCTATACTAACGTTCGCCATGCCTTCCTCTGTCGAAAGCATGGGCTGGACTTTTTTGCTCAGCCCACGGACCGGTTTGGTCAACGTGGCTTTCATGCGGTTGACAGGGGTTGAGGAGCCTCTGGTGAACCTGTACACGCTGGCTGGGATGACGTTGGTCATGGGGATAAACCTGCTTCCCGTCGCTTTCTTGATGACGGCGCCTGCGTTCACCTTGTTCGACCGCTCTCTGGAGGAGATGGGCAGAGCGTCGGGCGGAGGTCTTCTTCAGGTCTACAGAAGAATAATCCTGCCTCTTGTTTTGCCTTCGATAGCTTCGGCTTTCATCTACTGCTTCATAGTTGCGATAGAGGCTTTCGACACACCCGCCATAGTGGGAATTCCCGCAGGAGTTTACGTCTTAACCACTACAATCTACACCCAGATGGTCAGCGAGGTCCCTCCACGGTACGGAACAGCAACCGCATACTCAGCAGTCCTCCTAGCCCTCTCACTAATATTGATTACGCTGTACAACCGGTTTGCGAAATCAGCCGACAGATACGCAACCCTTACGGGCAGGTCGGGCGGCTCAGCCGTGATAAGCCTCGGAAAATACAAACCGCTAGCGGCCGTGCTTGTTCTGGGGTATCTTCTGATACATCCCATTCCCTTGATGGCCACGTTGGCTGTCGCATCCGTGCAGAGGTTCTGGAACCCCGACCGCCTCCTAACCAACATCACCCTAGACAACTATGAAAAATTCTTCAGCTACCCCGTAACTGGCACGGCGTTCATCAACAGCATCATAGTCTCAGCATCCTCAACGGCTTTAGCTGTAGCAGTAGGGTTTCTAGCGGCCTACTTCAGCCTCAGACGGAAGCTTACCGGCGGCCAAACATTCACCACAATTCTGTCCATACCTCTAGCAATCCCGCCGCTCGTCCTAGCCGTAGGCGTCTTCTGGTCAGTCCTGTACGTGGACATCGGCTTGTACGGAACGGTGGGTGCCCTAGTCTACGCCTACAGCCTACGCTACACGCCGCTCGTCGTACGATTCTTGAGCGGCCCCATGCTCCAGATACACAGGGAGCTGGAGGACTCGGCTGTTGTATGCGGAGGGGGAAGGTTGAGGACAATCACAAACATCATTCTACCTCTTCTCCGTGGAGCTGCGTCCACAGCAGCGCTGTACGTCTTCGTAAGAACAATCACAGACCTAGGGATAGCCGTCCTGCTGGTCACCCATCAGTCAACAGTTCTGTCGACAACCCTGTTTGCGCTTTGGAACACAGGTGAGAAGCTCACGGTCGTAGCCGGAGGCCTCGTCTACACAGTTGTTCTTCTGTGCTTTCTGCTGGCCGCACACAGGCTGGGTTTCAGGGTGCTTCAGCCGACCACCCGTTAACTCTACCAGAAAGAGCTGCGAACAGCCTCCTCGCCCGGCATTCGGGCTATAAGCCCTCTCTCAAGCATCCAGTTGGAGACGTGGGCCAGCCTGCTGTATTGGTACGGTTCCCACGGACTCCATCTGTCGACGACGGTCTCCGACTCCAAGCCTTCGAGCCAGCTTCCGTTAAGCCCGCCCATCTCAGCAACCTCCATGACATACTTGAGATACAGGCTGTTGAACGCCGCAGGGTTTGCGTTGATTCTCTCGATTGCCTTGTTCAGAGACTTGACCAAACGGGCTACAACGTCGTCGCTTAAACGGTCGGCAACAAAAAGCAGCGTGGGGTTGTCCCGCCTAGTCGTCAGAACGGGCTTCAGACCTATCCTCGCAGCAACCCTAGCCCAAGGGCCGAGAAGGTTTGCAGCGTCTACACGGCCCTCCATCAGCGCCTTCAGCCTCTCATGCGGCTCCGAAACGCTCACCAACCTTATCTCGTCAGCTCTCAAATAATGCTCTAGGTCGGCTCTCGCTGCGTAGAACGAGCCTGTTCCAGCCTCGACGGCTATCGTCTTCCCAGCCAAATCCCTCGGCGAGCTGATGCCCGCATCGCCTCTGACGAAGATTGTGAAGGATGAGTTGAGGGTTCCTTCTGCAGGCTTTGACTGCGCCGCTATCCTGCCCGCCGTGTTTTTCAAAAACCTGACGACGCCAACCCATTCGCCGCAGTGGTAGAAGTCTGTTCGACCAGTCCTCATCGCATCCACGTACAAGTCAGACTTCTCGACAGCACCGCCGCCCTGTAAACCAACCAGCTCGCACTCCAAACCGTTTTCGGCGAAGAACCCATAGTTGATAGCAACTATCTCGGGGAAGAACCAGTGGAAAGCAAACTTGTTGAAGCCAAGCACAACTCTGTCCACGGCAGATGTATGGAGGCGGGCCTTAATATTTGTTCCAAAAAACGGATGCGGGGAAATGTTTATAAATACACATACGGACTGTATGGAATGTCTTGAAGCCAACAACATCGTTGCTGCTGTTCGCATTAATCGGAGCAGCAGCCCTAGCTCTAGCGGCTTTCCAGCTCCAGCCCGGCCTCGCCCTCGGAGGCAACGGAGGCCAAAAACAAGTCTCAAGCCCGGAGACTGTTTACGCATCGCTGAACGGAAAAAGCCCCAACGAAGTATACGAGCTGATTGACAAGCTGTCGGACTCGGAGTACAAGGCTATTCTGACCTCGATAAAGACGAGGTTCGCAGCGGCGCCGCCGTTCAGATGCACACCCGACATGAGCTCACGACTCTGTGAGCTACTGTCGAAGAGCAGCGCCAACGGCGTCGTTGAGCCGTGGGAGTTCTGCTTCAACGAGCCTCTCGACGCTGGCTGTCCGGCTGCGACTTTCTGCGACGCCTTCACAGGCAGGTGCCAGAGCAGTCAAGGCCCGTGCTTCCTAGACGCAGCGAGGCAGAACTTCGAGAGAGGCGGCTGAGAACAGGATCACGTAGATGAACAGAAAGCAGCTTCTGATACTCGTGCTAGCTGCGGCTACCCTGGCCGGCTCGGCAGCCCTGACCCTAGAGCCCAGCCCGTTCAAGCTTAGGCCTCTGAAAACATTCTACGTCGTCGCCTACTTCTGGGGGTACGTCTTCTACGACGAAACGTTCAACGAGATACCATACATGGTGGTCAACAGAGGAGACGAAGTAGTCATCAACCTGATACCAGCCTCCGTCATCATAAGAGACCCCGGGCTTTCGGCCAGAGAACGGACCTACGTAGAGTACGAGAACAGAACGCATAGGTCCGGCGTCGGAGAACTACCGCCCAGAGACCCGAGAATAACTGTTGAGCTAGTGAAGGCTCATGAAGACGGCTACTCAGACCACGGCTTCTTCATAGAGGGCTACAACAAAGGGACATACACGTGCTCTAAATGCGGCGGAGGCCATCAGGTACGCAACAGCCTGCAGCAGGTTTTGCAGGAGGCCTCAGCAGCCATGGGTGTTGTTAGGCTCGTAGCGGACAAGCCCGGCTCCTACACAGTCTACTGCATCATATACTGCGGATACGGCCACACATACCTCAGAGTGGAAAACGCATTCGTAGTTGTGTAGGATACCATAGCAGCCACATGTTTTAGGAAAATTTTTGGGAAAAGGTATACCTTTTACACCAGTTGTTTGTAGATGGTTTAAGCTTATTTTCCCCCCAAGCAAGAGATTTGACGTGGACAGAGAAGCCGCTGCTCAGAAGGAAAGCCATCTAGTTGTTTACGCTTCTCTGCGAGGAGTTATCCTAAGCCTAGTGACGGCTTTCAGAAGACACTACAAGCATCTCCACATCCACGTCCATTTTCTCAGCAGCCATCCTCTCCCCATATACGAGAAGGTGAAAGCTGAGGTAAACGCAGGAATCCCAACGGCCGACGTAGTCATACTGCCGCACTACATGATTCTGCAGATGGCCTCGGAGGGGATGACAAGGCCCTACAAGTCGAGGGAGTTCAGAGCTTTCCCACGGGAGTTCTACAGCGACGCAGGAGGATGGGCCGCCATGGCCGTGGAGCCGATCGGAATGATCTACAACGCCCAACGTCTCAGGGAGGAAGAAGTGCCCCTGACAAGCGGAGAGCTTCTGAATGAGAAGTGGTCTGGCAAAATAGCTACGCAGAGCGTTACGACTTTCAGCGAGGGCATGATGGGCGCCTACTACTTGGTGGCTCTCAGGCGTGGGATGGGTGAGAGCAGGTGGATGGAGTTTCTAAAGGGTCTTGGGAAGGTCTCGCCGGTAAGCTATGAGTGCTTGCTGCACATGAGCCACGCAATCGCAAGGGGCGAGCAGCACATAGGGTTTCCAGCTACTTTGAGG
>JANWZU010000121.1 GCA_025054795.1 Candidatus Caldarchaeum sp. | reverse complement strand
CCGGGGTGTGTATATTTTAGCGACACGTGTTGCAAAGTCCGGTCGTATCTGAGCCAGTATGCTTTTGTAGGTTGTGTTTGTTGGTCCGAAGAAGTAGTCCTCAACTTCGAGGTTGATGTTGTCGGTGGCCAGACCTGTGTTGAGCCTGTATGCCACTCTGGGTGAGAGGTCTCTTCCGAGTTCGTCGGCTACGAAAAGAAGTGCGTATGGCTTAAGGTTCTCAACCATTTCGCAGAGAACCCGTGTGTATGGAAGGCATGTGTAGTTTTTAAGCCACGGCTCGTCGGCGTACACAACCTTGTCCGCCCCCCTTGCTATCGCTTCCTCAACGACGTTCTCCAAGTCGTATCCTATTATTGCGGCGACAACCTGCTGACCAAGCTTGTCGGCAACCTTGCGTGCTGCAGCGATAATCTCAAGGCTGGGTCTAGTAAGCCTTCCGTCCTCCTTGACGCAGTAAGCCCATACATCCCTATACTGCTCTAGCGACAACTTTCAAACCTCCGAAGATCTCTTCAACAAGGTCCTCTAGGCTGAATAAGCCTACAACCCCTTCCTCCTTAAACCTGTTCAAAACTTCCTCAGGTATGTTAACAGCGAGGTCTCCCTTCCCGAAGGGCCCGAAGCTTTTACCGTTGTAGACGAACTTTTCAACGTTCTTCTTGAAGACAAGGGTTTCGCCGACAAACTTTTGGGTCGGTGGTTTTCCTACTTCGTATCCGGGGCCGACTATGGTTGGAGAGCCCATCAACCCCAGTTTGCTTGGGTCTGCTTTTATGTAGTCAGCGTTCCATACAAGCACCTCGCCGGCTTTCCCGGCGTAGTTGTTCAGCCGGGCTTTTTTCTGGAGTGTTGCGGGGGGAACTCTAGGCTCGTAGTGGCTGTCTATAGTTAGGAGGCATGGGAACGATACCCTAAGCTTCTGCATTATGTTTCCGATTTTTCTGACCGCTATGATGCTGCTGCCGTCGGGTGAGACCTCGAAATCTCTGACGAAGGCGATGCTCGGGATCAGCGTGTTCCTCATGCTGCTCAGCGCCTCTGCTGTCTGCGGTCCCGTGTTTCCCGTTTCACCGTCGCTCGTCTTCATCCCCGTTAGTATGATGAACTTGCCAAGTTCTCTCCTGTATTTTTCAAGCTCGAGAACAAACCCTTCAACGCTCAACTCACCCTTGGCAAACTTGCTGGTAAGCGTCTCCCTAACAGTCGGAAGCCTCGAGTAGACATAGTTGGGAAGGAGGTTTTGATTGTATAGCTTCTCAGCTAATGCTTTAACCTCTTCAGGCTCTTTATTCTTCACAGTTTCAATCATTCGATCGACTGCTTCAACATGGTTTTCTAGGACTTTGTTGATTCCACATGCAAGCGTGTAGGAGGTTGCCCATGTATCGGCCCCCGCCATTCTTCTGTCGCTTAAGATTATTCTCTCGTCCAGCCCGTCGAAGGATATGCGGGGCACATAGAAGCTTGCCTCTTTTGTTTCGGCTAAATCCCTCATTATTGGCGTGATTTTCGGTTCGGGGCCCATGCTTATCCCCACAGTTTTTCCACCCACAACACGCTTCACATAGTAGGCAGCTTCGATTGCTTTGCTGTCATGAGGGTTGAGAACAAGGTCCATCTCCTCCCTCCGCAATACGCCGGACACCGTTGTGACTCGAGTGGTTTTGGCTGGAACTCCCTTGACCAAGCAGACTATCAGCATAGGGATTCCTGGAGATATTGTTTGAAAAATTCTCTATTTAACTTGATTTTCAAGCGTCTATGTATGAGTGGCCGTCGATGGACAGCTCGACCTCGCCGTAGTTGTTTCTTTTCACTTTTATGAAGGCGAGACTTATTTCCTCGCCGGGTCCGACTCCGTCTATTCTTTCAGCTGCAGCACCCCAAGCTGAGCACGCATAGGTTTTCCCCATGTGTTCGACCCATAAGCTTACAACCTTCTTCAAACCGTATCTAGTCGCCATCTCTGCTAATGGGGTCTTTCTGAGTACCCTGCATCTAACCAACCCCGCATGGTGTCGTCCATCAACCTCGTCCAACGAGCCCTGAAACTCGGGTGTTTTCAAGTGCTTTTCCGCATGCTGAAATGATTTACCGTAGATGTGAGGAACTCCACGTCGATAAATGACGAATGCTCTTTCAACGATCACATCCACACCAGCCCCGGCCTCTGGGGCAACCAGCTTCTTCAAGTCCGCGCCGTCGGTTGCGACTAACAGGCCGTCGAGACCCACGCCGACTATTTTTAGAAAAAGCTTGTCGAAGCTTCGGCTCAAGGCTTTCTCGAAAACCTCTCTGTCCTGATCCATTACGGTTATGATTGTGCCGAACCCCGTCTGCAGCTCATCGCCTTTAACTTCAGCCGAAGCGGCGACGAACCTTGTTCCCTCCGAAACGTTTGCAAGTGCGTCAGCCCACTCCCTCCAAGCCGTAAACAAAACCTCCCTGAAGCCGTCGGAGACGACGAGCTCTAAGCACTTTACATCATCCTTTTTTCTTCTAGCACCCGTGTTCAAAACAACTACCGCAGAAAAGTCAACGGTCCTAGGCCCAGCGGTGAAGTCTTCGGCCAGCCTCAGACGAGAAAAATCAAGGTCAGGCAGGTTTTCGCAGAAGCTCAGCTTCTCAACTCTGGATCTGCTGCCTGCGTTTAATACGAATGGACGGTCGGCGGTCGGCGAAGAAACATAACCATTCCAAACAGCTACAGCATCCCCAAAGCTTATTTCTCCTAAGTTTTCAACATCACTCCAAACCAGCACATCGACAGCTCCAGTACCGTCCCAAAGCCTAATCCTCCAGAAAGGCCTGTTATCAGAGGTCAGAAACCTTCTAAACCCAAGAACGCGGCCGACAACGCTCACACTCTTCAACCCGGAAGTGAGGGAGGAAATTCTCGTAAACTCGTATCTCTCGGCAGACTTTTCTTTGGGGAAGTCGTCCAGAAGATTGCGTTCCTCGAGGACGATGAGGAGAGCTCCTAGCCTCGTGAGGAAAGGTGAGGTTCGCAGCTTTGATTCAATAAGCCTGTCAAGCTCCTGCTTACTGAGGTCTCCGCACCTCTGAAGAATCGTCTTCTCCAGCTCCTCCTCACTCAACAACTGCTGGAAAGGAGGCAGAAACAGGATTAAAACTTATATATAGTCGAAAGCCCTGTTTTCAACGAGATGACCTCGGTGGCTGGAGGTGGACGTCTTCCAGAAGGGTGGACGTCTTCCAACTCGGCATAGCGGTTAAACCATCCACGCTGGACGGAGATGAGATCGGGACACTAACCAAGCTGGCCGCCACCATGACGGAACATGGGTATTATTTCCTCGTCATAGATTCTGAGACAGCGAAACAGGATATTTCCGTAAACGCTTACGAGAGGCTTCTCGAATGCTCGGATAGATCCTTGTGCACGCCTGTTTTAACAATCCCCGTGAGAAGAGGTGATTTTTACGAAAGGTTCGAGGACTTTCTCGAAGTTGTCTCCGGAGCAGGCCGAGGCGGCGTCTGCCTCGTTGCAGGCAACCCAGCCTACCTAGATGAAGAGGAGAGGAAAAACCATGCAGCTTCTATGATTATCAAAGCTGCTGAAGCGGTCAGGAGGAGGGCTGGAAACTGCATTCTGATGGTCGGAACCGAGAGGATGACGAAAACAGCGGTCAAAGCCTCTTACCTTTACGGGGCCTCGCCGCTCATCCTCCTCAGCCCAACGACTTTCGACGAGATCAAAAAATACGACACCTGCAGAGGAGTGTACACCCCTTTTTACCTAGGCGCCAGTATGCCTGCCGAAGTATTGCAGAGACTGCAGGGATACGTTGCGAGAAGGGCGTCGGGATTAAGGTTCGAGGAAGCTGTGGACCACTTCTGTTTAAAGGGCGGATTGGAGGAGGTTTCAAACAGGCTTGCTGTCATTCAAACGAAGGGTGCAGACCTCTTAGTTGGGTATCCGCTCAACCTAAACACAAACCAGATAGAGTTGCTTGCTAAGGCTTCAACATTTTGATGAACGGCTGTCCACGAACCCTCGCTCTCCTGCGTATCTCCCTAACGAGTATGAAAACCTCTACACCTTCTTGGCAAAGTTCGGATGACATAAAGCCCCAAGCAACACCTCCCACGGAGGGGACGAAGCCGCCGCTCGTCACC
>JANWZU010000096.1 GCA_025054795.1 Candidatus Caldarchaeum sp. | reverse complement strand
CCAGCATAAGGCCCGGGAACTTCGAGCCGTTGGGAGAGGACAGGGGACGTAGCGGCGAAAAAGTCAGGTTTCATCCAAAGCCTGTAGCGGAGGACTTCATAGTCGAAGTTGTAGAGGAGACAAGGCTGCCGAAAAGCAGCGTTGACTTGGAGGGTGCTCAGGTTGTGGTCAGCATCGGGCTCGGAATACTAAAAGATGGAAGCGGCAGACCACGCAACCCGAGGGAAGGATACACGCTTGCAAAAAACCTAGTCGACCTCGTGAAAACTAGACTCGGAGTGAACAGCGAGCTGGGTGCCACTCGTGCTCTGATCTACTCAGAGCTGAAGGAGCTTGAAGGTCTAGTAACGTCTGAGAGGCAGGTTGGCCAAACGGGGAAAACGATATCGCCTGAAGTCTACATAGCGGTTGGGATCAGCGGTTCCGTACAGCACAGAGTGGGGATGATTAAGTCTAAAAAAATAGTCGCGATAAACAACGACCCAAAGGCACCGATCTTCGAGATAGCCCATTACGGAGTGAAACAAGACCTGTACGAAGCTCTGCCCAAGTTGATGGAAATCATCGAGAGGACCACACATGGCTGACAGGTTTGACGTTGTGGTTGTTGGGGCAGGGCCAGCCGGGTCGGCGGCCGCAATAACTCTTGCAAGAAGCGGCGTGGACGTTATAATGCTGGAGAAGGCTCAGCTGCCGGGCCAGAGGAACGTTTCAGGCGGAGTGTTGTTCGGCGGATTCGTCAAAGGCCTCGGCCTCATAGACCTTTTGCCCGATTTTGAGGAGCAGGCTCCTATTGAGCGAAAGATTTCAGGCCACGAGCTGTATATACTCAGCAAGCCAGAGAGTAGAAACGACGAATCAGCTTACAGACTGATAAAATGGGATAAGAAATCTCTGATGACTAGGCTCGGCTTGACCATGCTTAACGCATCAAGTGGCCACGACTACACGGTCCTGAGAACTAAGTTTGACCGCTGGATGGCCTTCAGAGCGGTTGAAGAAGGAGCCGCACTAGCTACATCAAAGACCGTGGAAAACCTGATTTTCAAAGACGGAGCAGTCGTAGGCGTGTCTACGCCGGATGAGGAAATTTACTCGGACCTCGTTATCGACTGCAGCGGAACCACCTCGCTTCTGCCAGAGAAAGCCGGTATGAGGCAGAAAACCACACCCGAGCAAGTGTACCACGGAGTAAAGCACATCTTCAAGCTCCCTCCGCAGAACATCGAGGAGTTCTTCACATATGAGGATGGCTACAAATCAGTCTATCTGCTCGGGTCTTTCATGCACGGTATAGTTGGAGGTGGGTTCATCTACCCTAACAAGGATAGCCTATCGGTCGGCGTCGTGATGGGCCTCTCCTCCGCTATCGAGGTGTTTACATCCAATTTTGAGGAGCTGGGCAAGCCTTACGACATTCTAAAAGAAATGGAATCCCATCCTTTCGTCTCTCAGCTCATCAAAAACGCAAGCTTAGTTGAGTATTCAGCT
This sequence comes from Candidatus Caldarchaeum sp., assembly GCA_025054795.1. Lineage (GTDB taxonomy): Archaea > Thermoproteota > Nitrososphaeria_A > Caldarchaeales > Caldarchaeaceae > Caldarchaeum. The sequence goes on along the minus strand of JANWZU010000096.1, from coordinate 7,149 downwards.
CACAACATCCCCCGAGGCTACAAAGTGATCATTCAAAAGCCCTACATCCCAGGCTTCTTAGTGGCGGGAGATGCACTAGGCGTCTTCTACAAGATAGGAGCACTCATCGACGGCATGAGACCGGCCATAGCTTCCGGCATTCTAGCCGCACAAACCTACCTGCATGCGAAAAAGGCGGGAGACTTCAGCGACGAAGCCCTACAGGTTTACAGGCAGATGCTTCAGCCGCTTTACAGCCTAGTGGGTAAATCTAAGACCAACAGCATGCTTCTCGAGAGAAAGATGTTCTACAATCTAGGCTCATCAGCCTTATTCAAGCTAGGGTTTGGAAAAACCATCAAAACCGTGTCGACGGCCGTCGAACACGATGCCTTGGACGCAGTCCAGAAGATTCAGGCCATGACAGGCCTCCTCGATTATCAGGAAGACAGAGAGAGGGCCCACATCGTGGTGAACCAAGCCGAGGCGTCTCAAGACGCTAGGAAGGCATGGGTTCCGCTGTGTCCTGTGAACTGCTACACTTTGGTCAACGACAAAGGCGTCTTCGCATCTTTCAGAGACCTGTTTAGGTACAACTTGAGCCAGATTGGTGGAGGGACGAATGAGAGATTTAGAAAGGCCTACGCCGAAACCCTAAAGGACATACAGCGTAGCACTGTGAAGTTTGACCATGTGGCCTGCGTAGCATGCGGAACATGCGGCGTCATAGGCCCTCCAGCAGCCGTAAGTTTTGGACATGAATGGAACGGCCGCGGTGTTAGGTTCAAATATGGGTAATATTATACCAATATTAGTTTAAAATAAGAACAGTTTAAATAAAGCCCATCAACCCATGCAGCATGAGCTACGCAAACCCCGACGTTCTGGCAGACGTAGAGTGGTTGAAGAAGAGCCTCGGTAGATCAGACTTGGCAGTCATTGAAGTGGACTACGACCCCAAGCTGGCATACGAACAGGGACACATTCCCGGCGCGCTGCTCATAGACTGGAGGAGGGACATGAACAAGCAGAACTCGAGAGACATAATCGACGCAGAAGAGTTTGAGCGCTTGATGAGTGGCCTTGGAGTTTCAAACGATACACATGTTGTCCTCTACGGCGACTACAACAACTGGTTTGCAACCTTCGCCTTCTGGGTCTTCGAGATGTATGGCCACAAAAGGCTTCAGCTGCTGAATGGAGGAAGGAAAAAATGGATAGACTCGGGCGGAGAGCTGTCTAAAGAATTACCTAAGCCCAAACCATCAACTTACAAAGTTCAGAAAACAGATAACAGCAGCAGAATACTTCTCGATGAGCTCATGAGGGAGAAGATAGGCAGCACCAGCCTAGTGCTTGTCGACGTTAGGTCTCCGGCAGAGTTCAAGGGAGAGATAACAGCCCCGCCTGAATATCCAACCGAACATGCGCAGCGTGGGGGGCACATCCCCGGAGCCATCAACATACCGTGGGGTATGGCGATAAAAGAAGACGGAACCTTCAAGCCATTCGAGGAGCTTCAAAAGCTTTACGGGTCGAAGGGAGTGGATGCAGATAAGGATGTCGTGGCTTACTGCAGGATTGGTGAGAGGGCAAGTGTCACGTGGTTCGTTCTGAAACATCTTCTTGGATACAAGCGAGTCAGAGTCTACGACGGCAGTTGGACTGAATGGGGCAACCTTGTCAGATTTCCGATTGAAAAATAGAGGCGATAACTGCCCTCTTCCCAGCGACAGGCTCTACGACCTTGACAACGACCTATGGTACAAACCGTTGGGGAAAAGAAGACATTACTTGGTCGGAGTTTGCAAACCGTTCCTCCACTTCGCCGGTAGACCTAAAAAGATAATCGTCAAAAGGGAAGGAGTTTATGTAAAGAGGAACACAGCATTAGCCGTTTACATTTCCTCGAGGATGGAGGGAGCTTTAATGCCTGCGGTCGACTGCCAAGTCATGAAGGTCAACGAGGACGTAGCTGCGAATCCTCAAGTCGTGGCTGACGACCCTTATGAAGATGGATGGCTGGCTGAGGTAAGCTGCCCGTCAGAGCCTATCCTAACCGAGCCGGACAGAGCTAAGGACCTATACGAGGAGATTAACAATCGGCGGGGCGTCGTGTGTTTTGCGCATGTTCCTCATTATGAAATGAGGGTTTACGGAGAGTCATGCGAAAGCATACTGACCCGGATGAACGACTTCATGAAACAGCATGTCAAGGTGGGTGAAACTCTACACATCGCTACGGGAGACCCCGCAACGGAGGTGGACTTAATCAGTTGGGCTGAGAGAACGGGACATGAACTATTGGGTTTGACGAGAAGAGGCAGCTCTCTGCATGCTCTTTACCGCAAAAGTCTCGATTAAGCCTTCCACCACTCGAAGAGAACGTAGCTTACTCTCTCATCGGTTGGAACGGCTACTGTGAAGTGTTTCCTGACTGACGTAGCCAATCTGCCTGACCTTATTATCTCGAGAGCTGAGAGCTGATCAAAGGTCCTCTTTACCTGTATTATGAAGGGGGCGTGGTCTATTCCGGGGCCGTGGCGGTATGCAGCGAAATCGCTGCCGAACTTTATGCCCGGAAGCACTATGAAGCCTCTCTCCCTCAAATCACTGTAAACGCTGTACTTAATCGGAAAATTTTCATCAATTGCTTGGGCGTGCCTTTCAAATTCGTCTGGCTCAATTTTCTTGCTCCCTGCAAACACTTCCAACTTGCTCTTTCTCTGCAGATAGAGGGCCTCAACAAGGTCTAGGACAAGCGGTGCGTCGAAACCACGGTCTCGGGGCTTAGGTATTCCTAGGGGTTTTCCAAAGAACCCTTCGCTGAAAAGTTTTCTCGAGTCCTCAACATCCCAGACTACAACGCTGTCTCTGAGAAGCTCCCCTTCGGCCAAAGGTTCACCTTCAAAGAATCACGAAAGACAGGACCCTAAGGGTCTCACCAGCCTCCTCAGACTTGTCAGCTATGTCCTCCAGCATCGAAACTATCTCACGTATGAGTAGAAGCTGGCCGACCTTCATGTCTGTCTGCAGTATGGTGAGGTCAAGGTTGCGGTACATCTCGTCAACTGTCCTCTCAGCCTGCTCTGTTTCCAAAATTTTCTGAATGAACGTGTCGCTGTTAAGCGTCACCGCAAGTATGGCTTCTCTAAGCTTCATGACCGAGTGGAGAACGGCTTCGCCCAGCTTGGCGACAGAGGCGAGTATCTCTCTGTCAATTTTCATCCGGGCTTTGGCGAGGCCGAGTATCCGGTAGGCCACGCCTTCTGCGGTGTCGGCTATTTTGTCGATGCCGTTCACCAGCCGGATGAAGTCCTCCCTGTTCGTCAGTATGGCGCCTATTTCGGAGACCTCTTTCTCAACAAGCCTTCTAGACTCTTTCGCCGCTTCGTCTGCCTTTAAAACGGCTGAATATAGCTCATCGATTTTCTTCAAATCAGGCTCTTTGTTCAGGCATTCCAGCATGAGCGTAGTTTTCCTCAGGAGCTCGAGAACGTGTCTAATCTGGTCCTGAGCGAGGTTAAGAAGCCGAGACCTGTAGTCCTCGATCCTCTCTCTAGCCGAATACAACCCATAAACACCTGTACAGGTTTACGCTTTAAACATTTTTAAGGATATCGTGAACATGATGCAGCCGAATCTAGTGGTTGGTTATGCTTGCCGGCTCTGTAATCGCCTCGGGTTTTTCACGTAGGTTCGGCCGGGATAAGCTGACGAGTACGTTCCTCGGAAGGCCCCTGATATCATGGGCTGTTGACGCAGTTTCGCAGCTGAGTTATAAATCCGTTGTGCTGAAGGCGTCCGACGTCAAACGTGTCTACGTACCCAGCACTTATGATGTGCTCGTAAACACACGGGCATCTGAGGGGTTGAGCGCAGGGATTAAGCTGGCCGCCTCGTGGACTCCTCGCAGCGCTGAGGGTCTAGTGATAGTTTTAGGCGACATGCCTTTCACCAAACCTGTCGTTCAGAAGATCGTGAAGGTTTTCTACGAGGAGCGGTGCGAAGCTGTTTCAGCCGGGTTGGGCGGCATTCCGGCAACTCCGGCTGTTTTTTCCAGAACCGTGCTTCACAAGTTGATGATGCTTGAAGGCGACGTAGGCGCCAAACAAATACTAAAGCAGGTTCGGACTAGAGTTTTGGATGTTGACAAAAGGCTTCTCACCGACGTCGACACAGAAGAGAACCTCGTGAAAGCTGAGGCGGTTTTTAAGGATCTAAGTTGTTTCAAGAATCTCGACTGAGTCTATTTTGCCATCCCCGTCCATGTCGAGACCCTCTACGACTGCAGCCCATCGCTCCTCTCCACGGTAGCTGTTCAACAGCGTGCTCCAGTGGTTAGTCAACGCCAGAACAGCTGCCTTTGTGCCCGAAGCCCTTAGCCCCGCGCAGACAATAACTGTTTTTTTGGGGTCGTGTGGGTTCGGTGCCTTGGCTACGAGACCAGTGAACTCGCTTGTGTAAGTCTGTTTGGGAGAGACGAGTCCGGACCAGTAGTTGGGCTCCATGAAACCTATGGCAAGGCTTGGGTTGACCATGGCTGTGATGATGTTGGTTCCGGGGCCCCCTAGAAGCAGAAGGTTTTCTCCGTAAAGCTTTTCAGACTTTACGTCTACGTCTAGCCGGACAGAGAAGTTCTCAGGCTGGTCCACGTACCGTCCGAGAAAAAGCCCCAGCTGAAACCCGTAGTGGCCGTCGGCTGCGACAGACCTGAACGGCCCGTGTGGGTGAGGGGAGCCGACAACGACGATTCCGTTTATTTTTCCTCCGACTAGAAAAGGTTTAAGAAAATTGTGAAGCTTTTCAGGCAGTTCAACGTCCTTCGAACGCCTCCGCCAACGGGTGCCCGGAAATACAGCCGATAATCCTGAAACGGCTGTTTTATACATCTTGGCTCTTCCGCCTCTTACGTTAACTTCGCCCACCTCATCTAACACCCCGGCTTTAGCCAGCTTCTTGACGTACAGCCCTACAACCTGTTTGCTGAGGCCAAGGCGTTCAGCCACCCTCGCCGCATAGTCGGGCCTTTGGAAGGCTCCAGCAACTTTCAAGGCATGCTCCGATGCCAAACGATTAGCAGCTTCGGCGTTCAGCAAGACAACTTCTGTCTCACGTCTTCCATGTACAAGTCTGGCCTTTTCCATAACCTGTAAATTTGTTTTTTACCGGTTAATCAACTATTCCCCATGTGCTTATATGGCGGGTTTCGGCCTGTTCTTCCATGTGCGGTATCGTCGGCTATGTTGGAGACGGCCAGGCTTCAGACATACTGGTCAGGTCTCTTAAGAGGCTTGAATACAGAGGCTACGACTCCGCCGGTGTTGCAACATGCTACCAAAACAGGCTTTTCGTCGAAAAAGACTCTGGAAAAATTGAGGAAATAAACAACAAGCTGGGGCTGGACACTCTGCCGGGTCATGTCGGCGTGGCCCACACGAGATGGGCTACCCACGGAGCTCCTACGAAGGTAAACGCACATCCTCACACCGACTGCACGAACACAATTGCGGTAGTACACAACGGTGTGTTGGAAAACTTTATGCAGCTGAAGAAAGAGCTGACAGACCTGAACCATACGTTTGTCTCTAAAACCGACACGGAGGTTATCCCTCACCTCGTTGAGGAGGGTTTGAGAGCTGGAGAAAGCGTTGAGCAGGCGTTTCTCAAGGCTTTGAGGAAGCTGGAAGGCAGCTATGCTCTTGCGATGATTTCAACAAGCGAGCCTGATAAACTGTATGCGGCAAGGAAGGAGGCTCCGCTGATAATAGGGGTTGGTAAAGGGTTCAACATGGTTGCCTCGGACATAACAGCGCTTCTTGACATGACTCAGGAGATGGTGTTTCTGCACGACCGGGACATGGCTGTCATATCCAAGGATAGTTATAGGATCATCAAAATAGACACGGGCGAAGGTGTTGAGAGGCCCGTAAAAACGGTCGCCATATCGGTTGAAACGGCTGAGAAGCAAGGCCATCCGCACTTCATGCTAAAAGAGATTTATGAGCAGCCTCAAACACTCAGAGATTCGCTGCGGCTTCAGCAGCAGTATCTCGACCTTCTTGCCGAGCTGCTTGATAAAGGCCGTGTGATATTCCTAGTTGGGGCTGGAACTTCTTACAACGCCTGCTTAGCAGGCTCGTACCAGCTTTCGCAGCTAGCCCGCCTGCCCTCTTTCCCGGTGATAGCCTCCGAGTTCATACCCAACTACGGCTCCTCGCTTGGAGCTGACACCGTTGTCTTGGCTGTAAGCCAATCGGGAGAGACGGCGGACGTTCTAACAGCCCTCGACTTCGCTAGGATGAGAGCTTGCACAATTCTAGGTCTAACGAACACTGTTGGCTCAACCTTAACGAGGGTCGCTAGGGCTTACATTTTGCAGAACTCAGGGCCCGAGATAGGTGTTGCCGCAACCAAGACCTTCACTTCTCAGGTTCTCGTCCTAGCTCAAACTGCTTTGAGGCTGGCTAGGCTCAGAGGGAAGATAGCTCAGTTTGAAATGGACGAGTTTAAGACAGAGCTTTTGAAGATTCCTCGGATTGTCGAAGAAGTTTTGATGAAGACCTCTGTCAAGGTTAAGGAGCTCGCAAAAGCTCTGATGTCAAAGCCTTTCATATTCATCCTAGGCCGTGGGATTTCAACCAGCACGGCTTACGAAGGCAGGCTTAAGATCATGGAGCTCTCTTACATCCCATGCATTGCCTATCCGGCTGGAGAGAGTAAGCACGGCCCCATAAGCGTCATCGAGGAGTCCGTGCCCGTGGTCTTTGTCGTCCCGCCCGACGAATACAGAAAGCTGAACATAGGCAGCATCATGGAGATGAAAGCCCGTGGAGCCTATGCAGTTGTGTTGGGAGACGAGGCTGACTCGGAGCTTATGGAGCTGGCGGACTTTTACATAGGCCTTCCTAAGACGCATCCACTTCTGACCCCGATAACCTACGCCGTGCCGTTCCAACTCATAGCTTACCATCTAGCAGTCATGAAGGGCTACGACCCGGACAAGCCAAGAAACCTAGCCAAGTCAGTGACCGTGTTATAAGAGATATATATTCATCCAACTGTCCAGTAAACCGTGAGCTATTGGGTATTCGTGGTGAAGGACCACATCCTCGGCGACAAGCTTCTTCCCGCACATGAGGTAGCTATGCTGAGAGTTAGGGAGAGGTT
>JANWZU010000056.1 GCA_025054795.1 Candidatus Caldarchaeum sp. | reverse complement strand
GCGGCTTGACTCGGCTGACGTCTCACGGTTTGTGCGGCTTGGCTGGAAAACACTCGACAGGATTGGACAGACAACCCTTGACATTTTCTAAAGTAGCCGCTCTGACGGGGAGGCCGGGCGTAGGCAAAACAACAGCGCTAGTGAAAGTCGTTGAATTGGTTAGGAGAGACGGCTTCAAACCCGCTGGCTTCTACACAGTAGAGATGAGGGAGCAGGGCGTGCGAACAGGCTTCGAAATAGTCGACGTCGCTACAGGCGACAGAGCTGTGCTTGCGTCGACCAAGATATTCAAGGGCCCTCGTGTGGGGAGGTACGCCGTAAACGTAGCCGGTCTGGAGAGCCTCGCTGTAGGCAGCGTGAGGAGAGGGCTAGCCGAAGGAGACGCAGTCTTCGTAGACGAAGTTGGGCCGATGGAGCTTCTCAGCAAGTCCTTCGTCGAGACGGTTAGACAGGTGTTGAGGAGCGGCAAGCCTTCGCTGCTCACGGTCCACGCATCGGCACGTCATCCAGTCGTCGACGAGGTTAAGACCTGCGCCGGCGAAAACCTGTTCTTCATCGATGTTGGGAACAGGGATAGGGTTCCGCAAGCTGTGTACGAGGTGCTGAGAAGTTGGCTGAAAACCTGAGTCAGCTTCCCGACCTCGGGTTTCCCGTCAAATGGTACGTTGAGGGCCGTGTTAGGTTCATGGCACCCGCCTTCCCCACGACAAATGTGGGAGAGCCGCAGGCCCCCACGAAATGGCCCGTCTTCTACAACCCCTACTCAGCCCTCTCACGAGACTTGACCGTGGTTCTGGCCAAGACGTTCGACAGAAAAGCAGCTGCAGCCGAGCCGCTCGCAGGCTCCGGAGTAAGGTCCATCCGCCTCCTCCTCGAGACAGAAACCATCTCGAAAGCGCTGATGAACGACGTGAACCCGAACGCAGTAAAACTTGCCAGAATGAACGCACGGATAAACGGTGTAGAGGACAGGGTTGAGCTGTATCAGGGCGACGCAGCGGCCTTCTTAGTAAGCCACAGCGTTAAGGGCAGCAGGCTACACTACGTCGACGTAGACCCTGTTGGAGCTCCTTCAAAGTTTGTGGAGAACAGCTTGAGGGCCGTCGAGGACGGCGGCTACCTAGGTGTTTCGGCAACAGACCTAGCCTCGCTCGTCGGAAACCATCCCGAAGCATGCTTCAGAAAATACGGCCTTCATTCGGCCAAGACTTTCTTCGGCAAGGAAGCGGCGTTGAGGCTTTTGGCAAGCTTTGTCGTCCTCCGTGCGGCGGCCCTTAACGTCGCAGCCCAGCCCATCCTGTCCGTTTACAGACGCCACTTTGTCAGAGTTTTCTTCAGAATATCGAGAGGCAGGTCGAGAGTAATCAAGCTCCTTGGCAGCCTCGGCTGGATACAGGCCTGCAGCAGCCTACACATCTTCCAGCATCCGCTCGAATCACATCCTGCAACCATATGCCCATCCTGCAGCGGGAAAGCAAGTGTGGTCGGGCCTGCATGGCTAGGCCCTCTGCACGAAACAGCGACGGTAGAGAAAATGTTTAAACACGCTGACGAACACCCCCAAGCGTTTAAAACACTACAAAAAATCGCCGATGAATTGCCTGTTGTAGGCTTCTACCCCGTCGACCAGCTTGCGAGAGCCGCCCGCACACATCCGCCATCGCCGTCGGCGTTGATTGTGAAGCTGCGGAGCGCTGGGTTTAATGCGTCTCTCACACACGTAGACCCAACGGGTGTGAAGACAGACGCCCCCCTGAATCACGTTCTGAAGGTTTTGGCTTAAACCCTAGAAATATCAGAAAAACCTCTGAGCTGCCCTTTTTTGTAGATTTAGGAATGTATCTTTCGAATTTTAGGAAGCTTCTCGCTGTCTCCTGTTCGAACTGTCTGAGCGCTGGATGTTCGAAGGCTTTCAGCACCATGTTTCCCCGTCTCTTGAGGAACATGTAGGCTATCTCCCTGCTTCTGCTCAGAAGGTCTGCGTGCTGCAGTATCAGCAGGTCGTAGTCGCCCGAGTGATGCGGCGAGAGGTCTGAAACAACCGTGTCGAACAAGCCGTCTTTGACGATTCTCTGCAGCTCTCGGACAAGCCTGTGCTCCATGACGTCGGCTTGGATGAACACGACGTTGGGCCTCTGGAGCTTGAGAGGCTCGACGTCTACAGCTACTACCAAGCCTTTCTCCCCCACGACGTCAGAGGCAACGGCGGTCATCCCTCCAGGAGCGGCGCCTAGGTCGAGAACCCTGCCTCCCTCGGGAATCACACGCCAGCGTCTCTGAACCTCCTCCAGCTTGAACGCAGCCCTTGAAGGAAGGCCCATCTCCTTAGCCATACGCCAGTAGGGGTCTTCGCTCCGCCGCTGAAGCCACTGCTCACGCGTCACTTGTTGAGCCACTCCTCCAGAAGGACACACTGACGGTAGTGGTGCTCGCTCCGAGGACCGCAGAGAGGCTCGTAGCTGCACGAAGGGCACGGCACCCCCAGCAACGGCTTTATGTCGACCTGCTTGATGAGTGGGACGAGGCGGCGTGTCCACCTGTCGTTCGAGAAGGCCTTCACCCTCTTGACGTAGCCCTTCCTCTCCAGCTTGATTCCTATCCGTGAGCCTTCACGGCTGGTCACGCCCAGCTTGTGCCACAGCTCCGACTGCAGCATCCCTTTCTCGCTCTGCATCAGCAGAGTTAGGGCTTTCTCCTCCAGCTTGGAAAGCTTGGCCGGCAAGAGCCTATCCTGCAGTATATTGTACAATGGTTCAACTTAAATTGTTGGTTGGGTTGAGTTTATGGAGACATTTACCGTTTATAGCTGTTGAACATCTGTGGGTAATTTTTATATATAATGAGCGTTCGATGGACACGTGCTCGAGACGGCTGAGCTGGCCTACACCTTCATCCTCTTCGGATGGGTGCTGTTCATCACCTTGTTTGCGACTAAACAACTGTACAGATGGATGCGCAGCAGAGGCTTGGAGCATCACGTCGCAGTCTACTACAACCGTAAAATCATCCACATCCTCGCGGGCGGCGTCGTCGCTGTCTTCGTTCCATTCCTGTTCAAAAACTACACACCCATAGCCGTTCTGGTGGCCGTCTTGGCTGTCGGCAACTACCTGCCCCACAGAAGGAAGAGGCTGCTTTACTGGTATCAGGTTGAGGAGAACATGTACGAGGTCAACTTCACCGTGATGTGGGGGCTGGTGATGGGGGTTGGCTTCCTGCTCAACAACGTCATGCTAGGCGTTGTGCCCATTCTCTTCATGAGCGTTGGCGACGGCGTGACCGGGTTGGTTAGGAACGCAATCTACGGGAGAAGGACGAAGTCTTGGTGGGGGAACCTAGCCATGGCCTTGTTCTGCATACCCGCAGGATTCCTGCTGTACGGTGTTGTTGGAGCTTTGTCGGGTGCGGCTGCGTCGGTGGTTGAGAGGTTTGAGCTGGGCGTAGTGGACGACAACGTCACGGTGCCTTTGACGAGCTTCGCCTTGATGACCGCACTACCCCATGTGCTGGTTGTTTAGACGGAGCCACGGATGTGCGACACTATTCTCTTGAGCGTCGGAGCGCTCACTCCACCGGCCTCAGCAAGCCTAGTCATCGATATCTTAACCCCCCGGCTCCGACACGCAACGTAAACCGCAGCTGCCGCGATTGCAGAAGGCTTCCTACCCATCACGAGAAACCTCACACGCCATTCCCGCAAAAGCCTGCAAGCCTCCTCAACCACTTCATGCTCAAGCTCAAGCGACTTGGCTATCCTGCTTGTCAAAGCCTCGTAATCAGGGGTTTTAAACTTCAGGTTGAGTCCGAAGACTATTCTCGACACCTCCTTGGCGAGCAGGGCGGCAGGTGCGTCGGATGCGGCGGAGACCTCGTTCAAGGTTTTGCTGAATCCCATGTGGTTTGAAGCGATGTAGATTGCCGCAGCCGCTGAGGCCCGGCGTGCTCTTCTGAAAACTCTTCTGTCAACGGCAAGCCTCACTATTTCACCAGCCTTCTCCGCAACAGGCTTTGGGAGGCACAGCTTGTCGGAAACCCACACAACTTCGCTCAGAAGACGTGATAGCAGCTTCTCCTCCGCCGAAGAAAACCTGCCAGTCTTGACTGTGCCCAGCCCACGGTCGTGGAGAAGGTTTGTGACCCCGGGGCCTACTCCGTGTTTTCCGTCGAACAACATTTTTTTGGAAGGTTTTGTTGACGGTTCCCGCTCAGCTATCACGGTGCCGCAAGCGGCACACAGCACTTCTCCAGCTATCTTATCGTACCTCTTGTCAAGGCTTCCGCAGGCAGGGCAGCCGTTCAAACTGCCTCCGTGTAAACCGGCTCACCCTCCCTGACAGCCAGCCCCTCAGCCATCTTCACCTTGACATATGGCGTCGCAACAGGCCCGAAGACGTTGGAAACGTAGCCTATCAGCCTCCCACGGCTGTCGAAAGCCTTCGACGCAAGCTTCGGCGCTGTATGAGCTCTCACCAGTATGCTTTTCTCATCAACCCTCACAACGTCGCCCATCAGCTGATACTTCCGAGATACGGCGGCCCTACCTCTTACCAATTTTTCTCAGCTCCTCCCCAACCCTCTGTATCACGGCATTCTTCGTAAGACCTTCGGGAGGCTTGACCACGACGTAGCCCGTTTTCAGAAACCAGCTTGACGGATAAGCTCCATCCATCTTCACAGCGCTCCAGCCCAGCCGCCTACATGCGTTCAACAAATCGTCTGCTGTCGGCCGTTGAACAGTCAAACCGGAGCGGACACGCCGGCCTTGACTTCTAGAGTTTTTCACGTCAAAATACGCAGGCCATAAGACATAGCCTTCCTTCCTTATCAAGCCTGCACCTGTTTGACCAAGACGGCGTTTACCACGCCGTGCTTACCCGGCGACGAAGTCACACGGGCCAGGCCTTCAGGCGTCTCTATTATAGCGCCTTTAGTGATTACCTTCCTTCTGTCGTAGTCTCTGTTGCTTGGGTTTGAAACAACCCTGAGTATGTCGAGCTTCTTGACCGTTTTTTCGACGGCGACGTTGGCCTGAGATGCTGAAACCACAGCTGTCTTGACGGCGCCGCCTCTGACTCTCCTGTTAACAGCCTCAAACTCCCCCGAGGACGCTAGGTGAATCTCCCCGCCTCGCTCGTGTTTTCTCTTGCCTCTTCTTGGATGGGGCTTGGCCCCTGTTTTCTTCCGTTTATGGATGCCTGTGTGCCACTGGACCATTCTTGATAAACGTCTTCGAAGCATGCTTTAAACTTGTTTCGACTCTGTCTGCTGTAGCATCTTTGCTATTAGGCTGCGGACGGTTTGAGGGTTGTTCTCCACTCCGAAGAGGTCTGCGAAAAGCTGAGTTGTCCTCAGTATGTTTGTTCGTCCGGACTTCTCGGCTTCGACCAGCCCTCTTTCCACGAGAATCTTCAGCTGTCTGTAGGCGTCCTTGCCTCTTATGGCTGCTAGGGAAGAGGCTGGAACGGGCTGGTAGTAGGCTATTGTGGCCAGAGTCTTCAGAACTCCGTGGGGTAGAGCTTTTCTTCTGATGAACCGTTTGGCGTACTGCGCTAGGTCGGGCCTCAGCCTCATATAGAACCTTCCGTCATCCAGCTCAACTATCTCAACAGCTCTTCCGCTGTACTCCTGTTTGAGGGATTCGATGATGTTTCGGACTTTGGCGTCTGACCTCATTCGGAGAGCTCTTTGCAGGGTTTTGATGCTGACGGGTTTGTCCGACGAGAACAGAATGGCTTCTGCAAGGATCTTGCTGTCAACCGCTTGGCCCATACAGCTCCCCCCTCAGCACAATCAGCTCTTCATGCTCGTCAGCTTGGTAAAGGTAAACCACTCTCCTAGCCGCTGCGAAAAGCAGAAGTATGAATGTTTTAGCGGCTTCAAGCTTGGACGTGTCTCTAACGAG